>JAEYTV010000269.1 GCA_023433855.1 Pseudomonadota bacterium
CTACTGAGGAGTAAGACTCACCAACTGCTGGAGGCAGGGATGCAAGTTCAAATCACCACTTCCGCCGACGTTGCCTTATCAGACATTCTGGCCACTCAGCGCGCCGCATTTCTTGCAGCAGGCGCGCCGACGCTGGAGCAGAGGCTCGCGAGCCTGGCAAAACTAAAAAGGGCTATCCTTTCTCTGCGTACCGAGTTCGAGCAGGCGATCAATGCCGATTTCGGCAATCGTTCTCGCTTTGAGACCGCAGTCATGGAAATAATGCCCGTTACGCAGGGCATTGACTATCTGCGGAGCCATCTCCGCCGCTGGATGCGTCCGCAGAAACGCCATGTCGCCATGCAATTCCGGGCCGCCCGGGCGAAGGTCATTATGCAGCCCCTCGGTGTAGTGGGCATTGTTTCTCCTTGGAATTACCCATTGGCGCTTTGCCTGACACCGCTCGCCACAGCGCTCGCCGCCGGCAATCGTGTCATGATCAAGCCTTCGGAATTTACGCCAAAGACCGCGGCTTTGATGGCCGATATGCTTGCTGGCCTCTTCTCGAAGGACGAAGTCGCCGTGGTCACCGGCGGCGCGGAGATTGGCGCTGCCTTTTCGGCCCTGCCGTTCGATCATCTGTTTTTTACCGGCAGCACCGGCGTCGGCAAAGCGATCATGCGAGCGGCCAGCGAGAATTTGGTGCCGGTCACGCTAGAACTCGGCGGCAAGTCGCCTGTCGTCGTCGGGAACGATTACTCGATCCCACGGGCCGCCAAGGCGTTGGTATACGGAAAGCTCAGCAATGCAGGCCAGACCTGCGTCGCGCCCGATTATGTGTTTGTTCCGGAAGCCAAGGTCGATGCTTTCGCCGTCGCCTATGAAGCCGAAACGCGTAAGGCTTACCCACAGGGGCTGGCCGACCAGGGCTATGCCTCGCTGATCAGCCAGCGCCATCACGACCGCCTGGTCAGCCTGATTGAGGATGCTCGCGAAAGGGGCGCGCGGATCATCCAGATTGGCTCTGCACCCGACATCGGCAGGGCACACACCCTGGCGCCGACGATCGTTCTCGACGCTACGCCGCAGATGAAGATCATGCAGGAGGAGATTTTCGGGCCGGTGTTGCCTGTCATTGCCTATCGCGACCTCAATGAAGCGATTGAGCGCATCAATGCCGGTGACCGTCCGCTGGCACTCTATGTGTTCAGCGATCGTCGCGAAGTGGTCAATCACGTGCTCACGAGCACGACCAGCGGGAGCGCAGTCGTCAACGATACCCTGTTGCAGTTCGTGCAGGACGACGTGCCCTTCGGCGGTGTGGGCCCGAGCGGCATGGGCTCCTATCATGGCGAGGAAGGCTTCAAGACCTTCAGTCACGCGAAGGGAGTGCTCATTCAATCGCGGCTCAGCATGGTCGGGATGATGCGAGCGCCGTTCGGCTCGCTGACCGATCGCGTCCTCGGCTTCATGCTATAAGCCACTTGCTGACCGCCCGGGCGCGAATGCGGCTGGGCGGCTTCGGGCGCTTACCCGGCGAGCATCGGTCCGCAACCTGAGGCACCCATTCGCTACGCAAGGGGAGCCGATACGAGATATACGGAAATGAAGACAATCGGGCTTATCGGAGGCATGAGCTGGGAAAGCTCGGCGGAATATTATCGCCTTCTCAACCAGGGCGTTCGTGATCAGCTTGGCCCTACGGCGTCGGCACGCTGTCTACTATGGTCGTTTAATTTCGCCGAGATAGAGGCGTTGCAACATGCCGGAAACTGGGACGAGTTGACCGCTCTCATGACTGATGCTGGGATCCGTCTGGAACTGGCGGGAGCCGATGTGCTGCTGATCTGCACGAACACAATGCACCGAATGGCAGCGGCGGTTCAATCGGCGGTGAGCATTCCGCTACTTCACATTGCGGATCCTACTGCGCAATCGATCAAGGCAGTCGGTCTATCGACCGTAGGTTTGCTGGGGACGGCTTTCACGATGGAGCAGGATTTCTACAAGGGTCGCTTGGTACAGAAGCATGGGCTCAAGGTGATCGTTCCCTCGGACGAGGACCGCGCGACGGTTCACCAGGTGATTTATAAAGAACTGATCGCAGGAAAGCTCCTTCCTGGTTCGAGAGAGGCTTACCGAGCAATCATTGCGCGCATGGCCGACAGGGGTGCGGAGGCGGTGATCCTGGGCTGCACTGAAATCGGTCTGCTGATCGGACACGAAGACAGTCCGGTTCCAATATTCGACACGACGGCACTTCACGCAGCGGCCGCGGTAGAGGCCGCGCTCGCGATAAATGTCGAGTAGTTGTATGATGGCCGGTTGGGCCGGTCAAAGCAAGTCCTCGAAAGTCTGACGCGTTTCTAAGCAACCGTCAGCTCAACGCTGAGTTGCTAGTAAACATTGCGGACAGTTTTCCTCCAACGCTTTCGTCTCTATTCACCCGCCGCGCAGGATTTAGGCCCATGTTTCGACGCTGAAAACTTTGGTGCAGTCGGAGCTGTATAAAGTTGACATTGTCAATATGCCGCGATATATAGGCGGTGTCAAAATATGTTGATCGTGCGTTCACAGGAGCTAAAGATGTATCACCGTATCGTTCGATCACAGATCGTCAATATTTTCGCTGCACTAGGGCGTAACGACCTCTGTCGCTTGGCACTTAACCGGGTCCTTCCTCACTTTGTGTGGTTCATTCGCCGTTAGGGAGGTTTTGGCTATGGGCGGGCATGCGAACGAGCATTTCTTCCACCAGCCGCAGACTTACGGAACCGGAAATACAGCCAAACCGCATGGGCAATGATTTGCGGTGGGAAACGGTGATTCTTGTAGCTGATGGTCGGCGCGCTTATCATGTCCGATTATCCGTCAACCGTTAAGCCACGGAAGACGTAACAGCCCCCCGCCCGTCGATTGTCACGACCATTCATCACGATGCCAAACATCGTCCCCGGGCTCGGCGTCTTCGGGTGCAAGCGGCTGGCATAAAC
>JAEYTV010000291.1 GCA_023433855.1 Pseudomonadota bacterium
GAGCTGGGGAGAGCGGAGCCGAAGATCATTTCTATCTCTGCATGCCCCAGCGACGGACAGTTACGGTTTCGATCAAACGGAAGACGACGCCCTCCACCAGCAAGCCAATGATGATCACCATGGCGAGCCCCGCAAACACCTTATCGGTGAAAAGCTCGTTGCGGGCACGGAAGATGAACCACCCCAGCCCGCCATTCGACGAGCTTACCCCGAACACCAGCTCCGCTGCGATCAGTGTCCGCCATGCGAAGGCCCAGGCGATCTTCATGCCGTAGAGAATCGAAGGAAGTGCGGCGGGGATGAGAATGCGTAGCACATAAGAAGGGCCGCGAAGGCCGTAATTGCGCCCGACCAAGCGCTGCGTCTCCGGCACGCTGTCAAACCCCGCCAGCGTTGCAAGCGCGAAAGGCCATAGCACCGCGTGGATGAGCACGACGAGCAGGCTTTTCTCCCCAAGCCCGAACCAGAGCATCGCCACGGGAAGCAGCGCTATGGCAGGCAACGGGTTGAACATTGAGATCAGCGTCTGCAGCAACTCACGGAAAAAGCGGCTGACGACGGCCAGAGATACGAAGACGAAGGCGAGCAGAATCGCGATCGCGTAGCCTTTCAGAAGCACGGACAGCGACGTCCACGAGGCGCTGAGCAGGTTCTCGGTGGTGAGTGCCTCCCAGAGAGCGGACATCGTCGCGAGGAAGCTTGGGAAAAGGATCGGCTTGCCGCTGAAGCGCGCCGCAAGCTCCCAGATAAGGGCGAGCAAGGCCAGCACCAGCATCTTGCGCAGAATGGCGGAATTCCAGGCAAAACTGCCTAGCCGGGACAGCGGGTTGAGGTGTGGCTTGAGCCCCGTCCCGGACAGCGAAATGTCAGACATGTTCGAGATCGGCCTCCCGGCTCCTGGGCGAAAACAGGAGGTCGTGCACCTCCCGGGACAGGCTTTCCAGGCGAGCACTTCCCAGGTCCTCGCAGCCGAAATCCTGCGTATCGAGGCTGGTGATCGTGCGGCCCGGATGCGGGCTGAGAAGATGAAGCTTCGTCCCGATCAGGATCGCCTCCTCGATCGAATGTGTGACGAAGAGGAGGGTAAAGCCCATCTCTTCCGCGAGAGAAAGGAGCTCGCCCTGGAGCTGGCTGCGCGTCAGCGCGTCGAGGGCTGCGAAAGGCTCGTCCATCAGCAGAGCGTCCGCGTCAGTGACGAGGGCCCGCGCGATTGCGGCCCGCTGCTTCATGCCACCTGAGAGCGTGTGCGGGTAGCTGTCGAGCACGCGCTCAAGGCCGACCTTGCGAAGCGTGACTTCGCTGCGTTCCCGGATCTCATTCCTGGCCAGCTTGCCGTCCATGCGCAGCGGGAATTCCACGTTCTGCCGCACGGTCTTCCACGGCAGAAGCTGGTCGAACTCCTGGAACACAACGATACGGTCGGAACCCGGCCCTTTGACCTCGCGGCCCCGGACGCGGATGGTCCCCGACGCCGGCTTCAGAAAACCGGCGACCGCCTTCAGGATCGACGACTTGCCGCAGCCCGATGGCCCGAGAAGCACGAGGCGTTCTCCCTCGCCTGCGTGCAGGGAAACGTCATCGACCGCCCTGACGGTGCCGGTGGATGTGGCGTAGTCGAGCGTCAGGTGCTCGACCTCGAAGACACTCGGAGGAGAAGGGTCTCGCGCCAGCATGACTCAGCTTCCATTCTCGTTGTGCAGTTCCTCGACCGTATAATCCTTCCAGCTGTCAGCTTTGATCTTGATGGCACCGGTGCGATAGAGGAAGTTGGCAAAGGCGAAGGAGCGGGACGGAACGACGGTGAACTTGCTATCAGGGCTCTCGATCAGAGACTGGATGAAGGCGGGATCGAGTTTGGATTTCTCGACGCGGACATAGGTCTCGGCTGCAGCCTTCTTGTTTGCCTCGATCCAGGCACTCGCCTCCTTCAGCGCCTCGAAGAAGGCCTGAAAAGTCTTCGGATTTTCCTCACGCCAGGCCGTGGTGGCGTAGAGATAGGTCGGCGTCACCGGCCCACCCAGCACGTCATAGGAGGAGAAGACCCGGTGAATTTTTGGATCCTTCAGCGCCTGCTCCTGAAAGGGCGTGTTAGACAGATGTGCCGTGATTTCGGTTGAGCCGGCAAGAAGCGCGGCCGTTGCGTCCGGATGCGCGAGCGTGACGGTGTTGTTGTCGAGCTTGTTCTGGTTGCCGGGTCCAAATTCCTTTTCGGCGGCCATCTGCAGGATGCGCGCCTGCACCGAAACTCCGATCGCCGGAAGCGCAATCTTGTCGCTCGACTTGAAGTCTTTGAGCGACTTGATCTCCGGATTGTTGGTGACCAGGTAGTTTGGCTGATTGGCGAGCCCTCCGACGATTTTGACGGTTCCGCCGGTGCGATCCCAAAGCGTCAGGAAGGGTCCGATGCCGGCCGCCGCGATATCGATCGAGCCCGACAGGAGAGCCGCATTAATGGCATCGCCACCCGAAAGCTGGGCCCACTCGACCGTCACGTCGTCCAGTCCCAGCGCCTTGGCGTGCTTCTGGATCAGGTTCTGGTCGCGCATCACATGCAGCGGCAGATACAGCGTGCCGAATTGTTGGGAGATGCGGATCAGGCCTTCTGCATGGGCGCCTGTGCCCGGAACCATGGCCGAGAGCGCCAGGGCCGCAGCCGCAAAAAGCTTCATGGATGTCTTCATCGCTGTACCTTTGAAAAAAGAGGGAAGCTCGATATCATCGGGATCTCAGCCCGCCGCGGCGGCAAGCTTTGATCCGCCATAGTCACCCACCGCGAATTCATTCGCCACGCTGTCACGCAGGCCCAGCCGCCGATGAGCGTCGATGCCAAGTTCAGGGAACAGGAGCTCGGCCACGCGGTAGGCCTCTTCCAGATGCGGATAGCCGGAGCCGATGATCGTATCGATGCCGAGGGCGTGATACTCACGCAACCTGTCCGCCACCTGCTGCGGGGTGCCGACAAGCGCAGTGCCGACGCCGGTCCGCACCAGTCCGACGCCCGCCCAGAGATTGGGAGCGACCACCAGCTTGTCGCGGCGGCCGCCATGCAGGGCGGCCTGGCGGCGCTGACCGACAGAGTCCATTTCCTTCTGGAACCGCTGCCAGCTGCGCTCGATCTGCTCGTCGGAGATATTGCTGATGAGCTTGTCCGCTGCCCGCCAGGCATCCTCCTCGTCCTCGCGAACGATGAAATGGATGCGCATTCCAAAGCGGACATTGCGCCCGTTGCGGGCGGCTTTCGCCTTCACCGAATCCAGCTTCTCCTTCACCTGGTCCAGCGGCTCGCCCCAGGTGAGGTACATGTCCGTAGCGTCGACGGCAAGATCCTGCCCCGCCTCCGACGAGCCACCGAAGAACAGGGGCGGATGCGGTTGGCCGACCGGCGGGAAATCGGATCGCGCGCCCTTGAGCTGGTAGTATTTCCCGTCGAAGTCGACTGTCTCGCCCGTCAGCAGGCGCTTCCAAATGTCGAGGAATTCGCCGGCCTGTTGGTAGCGCTCATCATGGCCGAGAAAGATGCCGTCACCCGCCAGCTCCGTCGGGTTGCCGCCGACCACCACGTTCAGGAGCAACCGTCCACTGCTCAAGCGGTCGACGGCGGCCGTCTGGCGGGCCGCAAAGGTCGGCGAAGTCACGCCCGGCCTCAGCGCCACCAGGTATTTGAGGCGCTCGGTGACGACGGAAAGTCCTGCCGCCGTGATCCAGGAATCCTCGCAGGATTGGCCGGTGGGAAGAAGCGCGCCTTCAAAGCCCAGTTCATCGCAGGCGATCGCCACCTGCTTGAGGTAGCGGAACTCCGGTGGACGGCTCAGACGATCCGCCCCCAGATAGGTGCCATCGCCGTGCGTCGGGATGAACCAGAAGAAGTTGAGCGGCTGAAAGTTTGGATCGGTGGCCATGCTAAATCCTCATCACGATAAGGAAGAGGCTAAAGACGACCTGTTAGATCGAGAAGGAACAATATTCTCTTCTGCTGTGGCGGCTGGCCGGACATGCCTAAAGGTTCCCACCGAAGCGAAACGTCCTTCCCGGTAGAGATTAATACTTCTTTTCTGGAAGTCCTGCGCTTTCCCGGGACGGAAGAGCAGAAGCGTTACTTCTTCTCCCGGGCGCCAGCCGGCGAACACTTCGCCAACGCGCTCGAAGAAACGGGCTCGTACCTTCGTCCCTGCTTCCTGTGTGCGTGTCGCGCCTCTCGTTCAGATGGTATAACGCGCTTCCATAAGATCGATCTCGCCAACAAGCCGGCGCATGAGGTCGTCGGGAATTTCTCCCTTGCGAGCCAGGCGGAAGTATTCGTCCCGCTGGGCCCTGAGCGCCCCAAGCCGGAGACGGCGGTCTGCCGCCTCCATCTTCCGAAAGGTCTCGACCTCGTCGTCGGTGCCGCCTCTGCCTTCGACGCGTCTGCGATACGTCTCCGTCAGCCTCGATGCGACGTCGGCATAAAGGTCGGCGTCATTGCCCTCTTCAGCCATGGCTTGCTGAAGGCGGTTGATCATGCGGATCGCAGCCTCGGCTGCGCTCGCGCGGGCCATGTCCTCCGCGTGATGATGGTTGGGTTCCGGTGGAAGCTCGACCCCCTTCAGCACCATTGGAAGTCCTATGGTCGCGGCAATCAGGGACAGGACGATCACGCCGGCTGCGAGGAAGATCGCCAGGTCGCGAACGGGGAAAGGCGTGCCGTCGTTCATCAGGATTGGCAGCGTGAGGACGCCCGCGAGAGTGACCGCCCCGCGGGTTCCTCCAAGGGAAGCTGCAACCAGAAGGCGCCAACCTGGCCTGGAGGCGCGCTTGCCTGCAGGAGCCGCTCCAAACCACGTGAACCGGAACGACACCCAGACCCAGGCGAAGCGCAGGAGCGCGAGGCCCGTGGTGATGGCGATCACGTAGACTACCAGCCACACCGGATGAAGATGTCCCGTTTCGCGGACGATTCTTGCTGCACCGGAAACGATCCGCGGCAACTGCTCGCCGAAGAGGACAAAGATCATGCCGTTCAATGCGAAATGGAAGGTCTCCCACACGGCGTTGCGGCCGAGGCGCGTCGTCGCCAGCGCCGAACCGCGCAATTCGACGTAGCTCATGGTGATGCCGGCGGCGACCGCCGCCAGAATGCCCGAACAGCCAAGACGCTCGGCCAGAAGATATGCGCCGAAGGGCAGCACGAGGCTGAGCAGGATCTGCGAGCCCGGCTCCTCTCCGTATTTTCGCACGACAGCCTGCTTGACTGCCATCACCACCAGAACCACTCCAGCTCCCACCGCCATGCCTCCGAGGGCGAGCCACAAGAAGGTTCCGAAAGCATCCACGAGTGAAAAGGTCCCGGTCAAGGCTGCCGCGACCGCAAAGCGCATGCATACGAGGCCGGACGCATCGTTGAGCAGCGCTTCGCCTTGCAGGATCTGCATCAGCCGGTGTGGAATGGGAACACGGGCGGCGACGGCCGATACCGCGACGGGATCGGTTGGCGAGAGGATGGCTGCAAGCGCGAACGCCACCGGCAGCGGCATTGCCGGGATCATCCAGTGAATGAGGAAGCCGGCGCCGAGCACGGTGAAGACGACAAGGCCCATCGCCAGGGAGAGTATCGTCCCCTTGTTGCGCAGCAGCCCTTCCTTAGGGATACGCCATCCGTCCAGGAACATCAGCGGCGGAAGGAAAATAAGGAAGAAGATTTCCGGCTGCAGTTGAACCCCGCTATGGGTGAACGAGGCGATGGCTGCCCCCAGCGCGATCTGGACAAGCGGCAGGGGGATGGCCAGGGGAGAAACGCGCGAGAGGGTGCCGCTGAAGATTACTGCGAGGATAAAGATCAGAGTGATCGTGATGCTTTGCATATCCTGGCGCCTTTCCACGGAGCGGCGCGAACAGATTATCCTTTGTTAATAAAACAAACAATCGATGCCACGTCTCAGGTTCTGCTGACGAGCTCGCTGCAAGTTTCATCGGCCCTTTTACCAGCCATCTCTTTTCTTCCACGGGACGCGCCCTGTCACTT
>JAEYTV010000311.1 GCA_023433855.1 Pseudomonadota bacterium
CCAGGTGGGGAGGGTACTTATGACGCTGCCGGTCACGTGGAGGTCCAGCGTCCGACACCGGCTGAACACGCGATTGTAGGATTTGTTCCAGCCGCTTCATTCCTCCGCCCCCGGAACATTCGCCCACCGCACCTGTTTGGCACAACAAGACCAACCGCTTCGGCCGCATCGATCCCCACCATCGAGGCCCGAAAAACAAGTGAACTGTTGAAGGAGCGACCATCATGCAAGGCAAGAAGACCCATCAACAGCAGCGCAACATCATCGAGAAACGCGTCAACACGGCCAACGCGCCTGATGACTTCGATGCGGAGGCAGACCTTCATCGTAGCGAAGCCGCGCGAGATGCCTTCCGGCGCGGGGAAGATCTCGACATGAGAGCGGCGGATGTTTCCATGAACGACGACCCGTCGATCATCCGGGGCCGCAACCAGGAAAGCGAACATCACAAGGGCAAGGGTTCCTGACCGGGTCGCTACCAGCGAAGGGCGTTTGATCCGGTCCTGCTCGGTGCTATGATGCCAAGGGCTCAAGGCGAGGTGTGGCCACTGGCTGCCACCTCGCTTGCAGCGGAGGAGCAAATGGCCGAAATGGCGCCCACCTTTGTCGACCGCAGGGACGCGGGGAGGCGGCTTGCGGAAGCGCTGCGGCAGGTGCCGCTCGGCGACCCTCTGGTCATGGCATTGCCACGAGGCGGCGTTCCGGTTGCCTTCGAGATAGCCCAGCGTCTGGGCCTGCCTCTTGACCTGTTGATCGTACGTGAGATCGTGGCGGCGGGCCACCCCGAACATCGCATTGGTGCTGTCGTCGACGGGAAGGAGCCGTACGTGTTCGTCAGCGAAGAGGCTGCCCGCCGGTTTCGCCTTCCTCCCGGCTACCTCGCAACCGAGAGAGCGCACCAACTCGCTGAAATCGAGCGATGCCACCGGATCTATTTCGGGGAGGACGAACCCGAGAACCACGACCACGTCGGCCGGGACATTGTCCTGGTGGACGATGGAATAGCTCACGGCGGTACGATCCGTGCGGCCATCAAGGCGTTGAGGGGAATGGGTGTAATGTCCCTCCGCGTAGCCGTGCCCGTCGCGCCCCGAGGGGTGCTGGAAGACCTGGAGAATGAGGTGGATGGGATCATCTGCCTGTCGGCACCCGAGCAGGTCGATGCCGTTGGCAAGTATTATGCCGATTTCATCGAAACGGCAGATCAGGACATCGTGCATCTCCTGACGCAAGCACGGCGTCTGACACGAATGATCCACTGACGAGCTCGACTGTCGCCAGCACTGGCAGATGGTCGGACGCGCGCCGCGCAAGGGGGGTGGAAATCACTTCGGTCTTCACCGGGATGATTCCTGGCGAGACGAAGATGTGGTCGATCCTCAGAAGCGGATAGCGTGACGGGAAAGTCGGGCCTGATCTCCGGGGAAGCGCAGACTGCACGTCGGTGAGGCGGCGGGCGGCTGCCTTATATGTCGCCGAGGAGGGAATAGCATTGAAGTCTCCGATCAGCACCTGCGGGTTTCCCCGGCCGCGGGGATGACCGAGCCAAGCGGCGCCGAGCAGGGTGTTTATCTGGGTCATCCGTTCCCGGCCCCGCAGACCAAGGTGCGTGTTGAAAACCTGCAGGCAGTGGCTGCCGAGGTTCACTTCGACCCAGATGGCGCCGCGGGGCTCGCCGATCGACGGCAGACCTCCACCCTTCACAGTTCGGGCGGGTAATGCCGTCAGGATGGCGTCGCCGTACCGTTCCTCCGCGACGCTCATTGCTGCCTGGAAGTGGAACTCCATCTGCAGCAGGGAGGCAATAATATGCGCCTGATCCACGCCGCCCGTCCGGCTGCGCCCAACGTCGAGTTCCTGGAGCCCGATGATGTCCGGTTCAGCTGCAGCGATAACCTCCGCTATCCGCGCGGGATCGAGTTTTCGGTCCGTGCCGATGCAGCTATGGACATTATAGCTCAAGATCTTCAATCGGCGTCGGTCGGGGGGTGGAAGGGTCCGGTCGTTCATAGCGCGGGGAACACCTCCGCCGCGTTTTCGTTCCCGTCTGGGTACACCTTCGGTTGGGAGAACACATGATCGCCAGGCACCACCTTATGAAACTGATCGCCGGTGCGGCCATCTGCCTGGCTGCCGTGCTGGTCTACCGCGGCCTCAGCCGCTACACTCTGGATGAGATCGAGGAATCCGTTCAGTCGATTGCCCGCTGGCGCCTTGCCGGAGCGTTTGCGTTTGTTGCCGCCTCTTACCTCTGTCTTACCGCCTTCGATGCTCTTGCGGTCCGCTATGCTGGCAAGAAGCTTGCCTACCGCCAGACCGCGCTGGCCTCCTTCACCGCACTGTCCATCGGTCACAATGTAGGCCTTGCGGCGCTAAGCAGCGGGGCGGTTCGTTATCGGTTCTATTCGCGGTGGGGCCTGTCCGCCGAGGAGGTCGCGAAAGTGATCATCTTCTGCGGCGTGACCGTTGGGCTCGGACTGGCAACCCTGGGAGGACTGACCTTGTTGCTGCAAAGCGGCAAGCAGTCCGAACTACTGGGGCTAGCGCCGGAGGCGCGCGTCGCACTGGCTATCTTGTGTCTGGCGGTTCCTGCCGGATACCTGCTCCTCTGTGCTTTCGTGCAGCGCCCACTGCGCCTGCGCGGCTGGAGGTTCGAGCCGCCAGCCCTGAAGCTCGCCGTTGGCCAGATTGTTGTCGGCACCCTCAACTTCGCTTGTGTCGCTGCCGCAATTCGCCAACTGTTGGCCGCCTTTACGGACACCGGCTACCTTGAGGTGGCGAGCGCCTACGTGACGGCCAACATCGCCGCATTGATCAGTCATGTGCCCGGAGGGCTCGGGGTTCTCGAGGCTACGATGCTGACCATATTGCCGTCCACGGCCTCCATAGGCGCTCTGGTTGCCTTCCGGATGCTCTATTTCTTCGTTCCTCTGGCCGCGGGCGTGCCGCTCTTCCTCCTGACGGAAGCCTACTATCGTCACCGCGGCGAACGCTTTTCAGGGGGAACGATGGCGAGGTAACCGGCACAAGAGGCGTCGCAAACCATTTCGGATTTCCGGCAGAGGCCAGAACGGCTGCTTAGGATCCATAAGTCCCGTCCCGACGATCGATTCAGTTTCGCCCTTCTTGGGGTCGACGTTGAGAGGGCGAAGGCCCCGAGGCTTGACATTCAGCCGGTCGACAGCCTCCAGCATGGAGCCGGTGTCGGCAATGATGCGGGCAACGTCCTGCGGGTCGGCGTCCAGGTGTTCGGCTAGAAGGTCGTTGCGCAGCAGGGCAATAGCTTGCTTGGCGGCGGGGGCCTGGGTTTCAGCGGCCAGGTCACATTCCGTGTCCAGCCCTTCCGAACGATTGTTGAGATTGGATGACCCGACACGCACGAACCGGTCATCGACGATGATCAGTTTGGAATGGACGACGATTTCCTGTTCCCCGCCCGAACCGTCAGGCGACACCGCATAGAACACGCGCAGCCGATCACGGCGATCAACCCGCTTGAGGCGGCGAATCAACCTCGTGCGGTTGTTTCCCATCATGACCTTCTCGAAAAAGCCATGAGACTCGCGTGTGACGATGATGACGATCTCCGGGCAATCGGGGTTTTTGAGGCGTCTTGCGAGCGTGCGCGCCACGCCAAAGGAGGCGAGGTACTGGGTTTCTATGTAAAGGTGACGCTTGGCTGACTTGATGGCATCGTGCGTCAGGCGGATTGCCTCGCGGTGGCCGCGGCGGCCCTTCCACTTCCACGGCTCGGTGAGTGCGAGAGCGGTGTTGCAGTCGGTCAAGGCGGGCCGCAGATCGGCGGGCCAAGGGCTCTTCCCTGCAACATTGACGGGCTCCAGGGTCTGGCCGGTGGCATTCTTCCAGCGCCGGCGGGCAACATCTCCGATCACCTTTGCTGCGTCACCGGTGGCGACGGTCTGCATGTCGTGGACCGGGCCATACGGTGTCCCGTCGGGCGATTGGCGCAGCGGGTTGGTCGCCGCATGACTGCGGTCGTCCCACCTTCGCGCTGTAACGTCGATGCCTCCAAGGAAGGCCGTCTTGTCGTCGATCGCGACGATCTTCTGATGATGGCTGCCACGCAGCGGGTGCTTGAAGTCGAATTGGAGGAGAATGCGAGGATGATCGCTCCAATCCATCCTGCCGAACATCTTGAGGCTTTTGCCTGAGTAGACCGGCCCCATACCCCATACGAGGATGCGGATTTCCAGCTCCGGCTTTTCCTCCACCAGCCGTCGCAGCAAGAACCCAAGAGGTTCGCGGTCCGGGTTTCGTGGCGTCAGGAAGATATTTGGGTTGAAGTCCCATCCGATGATGAAAACCGATCGGGTCGCCTGTCGCAGTACTTGCTCCAGGCGGCGGAAATATTCCTCTCCATCGATCAGGAAGGCCAGTTTCTCGGCCCTGGCACTCCGCCACGCATTGCGCCCCGGCTTTATGATCGGCTCCAGTCGAAGCCCTCGTTCCCCGATGGGAGATGAAATAGTCGTCACGTCCACGTGCCCCACCTCGTCATGCGATGGCGAGGAAATGCGGGCGCCGTGTTTTTTGTTCCATCCCGACCTCCCGGCGTCCTAGTGTGCCGGGGTGGCCTTCTCCTGATCGGGCTCTTGCGAGGTCGTCTCGCTCCCCGGGCTGCCGAAGAGCTCGACCATGCCGAACAGGACCACGAGAATCGTCGCGGCGGCCACCACGAGCTTCCACAGGCCGACGGATGCGGAACCACGATGGTTTCGTCCCTGCAGCGTACCGTAGCCGCGCCGATCCTCATAACTGTCGCTTTTCATTTCCACACCGCCTTGAGCTCTGCGCGTCTGTCAGCTTTTGCCGACTGAGCTGGCGGCATGTAAGTCGGAGGATTGGGGTTTTCATCCGGATTGGGGAGGGGTGCCTCATCGGGAAGCCGATCCGGCTCCGGTTCATCGATTGGTGGTTCAGGCCTCCAGACCGGTGCCGGCATCGGCGGCTGCTGGCTTGGTTCGCGCGGATCAGGTGTCATGGCTCGCTCCTGTTCTCCAATCTAGAACCGCCGTGGAACGCGATGGTTCCCCTCTGCCGAACACGACCCGCCCGCCTGCGCGGAGGTGCCAGGGACCATTTCTGCGGCCGTAGGCCTTGATCTCGCCTTCATGGCTCATGATCCTGTCTGCGGGAGCCTGGTGGAACGCCGGAACCTCGGGTGCAGCTTCCGGGTTGAGGCCCGCCAGTGTTCGACAGCTACGATGCTGGATCTGAGGAGACATCCATGGCACATGCCCGAGACAATTTCCTTGCCTGGCTTCGCGCTGCTCACGCGATGGAAGAGCAGGCGGTCACCATGCTGAGCGATCAATCACGCCGTATCGAAAACTATCCGGATCTCAAGGCCAAGGTGGTGCAGCACCTGGAAGAGACCGAGAGACATGCCCAGACGCTCAAGACCTTGCTGGACCGCTTCGCCGGGTCGGGCGGCATCCTCACCCTCAAGGACATGGCGGCAAAGCTCTCGGCCAAGGCGCAAGGGGTCGGAGGAATGCTGGCGAGCGATGAGGTGGTGAAGGGGGTTATGGGGACCTATGCGTTCGAAAATCTCGAGATCGCGACCTATCGGGTGCTGATTGCAGCGGCCGACGAACTCGAAGAAGAAGAGGCGAAAGCCATCTTCGAAGGCATCCTCGAGGAGGAGGTCAGCATGGCCGCCTGGCTTGAGCAGAATCTCGATCCGATCACCCGCGTCTTCCTGATGCGGGACGAGCGTGATTTGTTGGCGAAGCGTTAATGGGCTCTGCGGCTCTATCCGGCCGCGGCGCGCACCCGCCACTTAAGGCCGGTGCGCTTGTGGTTGTTACGCCGAGCCCCTGTTAGTCATCGAGGTGGTTCGCCTCGTGATCGTGAAACTGTTCGGTCTGGATGCTCTTGCTGTCTTGGCCGCGCTCCCGCGTGTGCTGGGCCTTGTCTCTGTTGGAAAGCACCATGTTCTCAGGCAGGATGTCCTTGTCGATATCGGTCATGGCACCGGTTCCGCTGCCTTTTCCCTGCGCGCCGGGACCCATGTTTTTCGAACTGGCATGTGCCATGGCGTTTC
>JAEYTV010000314.1 GCA_023433855.1 Pseudomonadota bacterium
GGCCTTAGCCGAGCGGTGTCCTGTCCGCCGGACTTCGAGGGCTGCCGCTTCAACCGGGCCGCGGCGAAGCCTGCCGATCCGGCCAGCAGGACTACCAGAGGGAAGGGCAGGCTGAAAAAGAAAAGCGCCGAGAAGGTCAGAGCCGATATCGTGACCATGAAACGGTTGTTCAACGTCTTCCGGCCAAGACGGATCACCGCCTCCACCACGACGGCAAGTACGGCCGCCTTCAGCCCAAAGAAGAGGCCGGTGAGCCATGTGGCGTCCTGATATATGGCATAAGCCGTGGAAAGGCCGATGATGACTGCCAGCCCGGGCAGAACGAAGAGAAGACCGGCCACGATCCCGCCCCGGATGCCGTGCAGCAGCCAGCCAATGTAAGTAGCCAGTTGCTGCGCTTCCGGACCGGGAAGCAGCATGCAATAGTTCAGCGCGTGGAGAAAACGCTCTTCGGAAACCCACCGCTTTTCATCGACCAGGACCCGATGCATCAAGGCGATCTGGCCGGCCGGTCCACCGAAGCTCAAGACACCGATGCGAGCGAAAACGGCAGTCATCTCACCGAACGATCGAGGAGCAGCAATATCGTCGTGCGCAGCGCTCGCCGCCATACAAGGCTCTCCATTCAGCAATTTGCGATCCCGGAGTTTGCTTAACCACATGCGAGGAAGACAGGTCGGTGCGCTCCTGATGCCGGGCGAAAATTGATAGCCGTTCTTGACTCCGCCCCCGCATCGTCTTACATCGGCGCCGATTAGCACTCTGGTGAAGTGAGTGCTAACACCCCAGCGGATCATCGATCCGTCCATGTCATTTGATCGAGGGATTAGACAATGGCAAGCACCAATTTCCGCCCCCTGCACGATCGCGTCGTCGTCCGCCGCGTTGAGTCTGAAGAAAAGACCAAGGGCGGCATCATCATTCCCGACACCGCCAAGGAAAAGCCGCAGGAAGGCGAAATCGTCGCCGTCGGCTCAGGCGCCCGCGATGAGTCCGGCAAGGTCGTCGCACTCGACGTCAAGGTTGGCGACCGCGTCCTGTTCGGCAAGTGGTCGGGCACCGAAGTCAAGCTCGACGGCGAAGACCTTCTGATCATGAAGGAATCCGACATCATGGGCATCATCGGCTGATCTGGCCGGGCCCTTATCGAAATTCGCTGACACCCCTTTTCAGGAGCTCTCAAAATGGCAGCTAAAGAAGTAAAATTCGGCCGCACCGCGCGCGAAAAGATGCTGCGCGGCGTCGACATCCTCGCTGATGCCGTCAAGGTTACGCTCGGTCCCAAGGGCCGCAATGTCGTGATCGACAAGTCCTTCGGCGCTCCCCGCATCACCAAGGACGGCGTTTCCGTCGCCAAGGAAATCGAACTGGAAGACAAGTTCGAGAACATGGGCGCCCAGATGGTCCGGGAAGTCGCTTCCAAGACCAACGACATCGCCGGTGACGGCACCACCACGGCAACCGTTCTCGCCCAGGCCATCGTTCGCGAAGGCAACAAGGCCGTTGCCGCCGGCATGAACCCGATGGACCTGAAGCGCGGTATCGACCTCGCCGTCAAGGCGGTTGTCGCTGACCTCCAGGCCAAGGCCAAGAAGATCAACACCTCAGAAGAAGTCGCACAGGTCGGCACGATTTCCGCAAACGGCGAGCGTCAGATTGGCCTCGACATTGCTGAAGCGATGAAGAAGGTCGGCAACGAAGGTGTCATCACCGTCGAGGAAGCCAAGACCGCCGAGACCGAGCTCGAAGTCGTCGAAGGCATGCAGTTCGACCGTGGCTACCTGTCGCCTTACTTCGTGACCAATCCGGAAAAGATGATCGCCGATCTCGACGACGCCTACATCCTCCTGCACGAGAAGAAGCTCTCCAACCTGCAGGCCATGCTCCCGGTTCTCGAAGCCGTCGTTCAATCGGGCAAGCCGCTTCTCATCATTGCTGAAGACGTTGAAGGCGAAGCACTGGCTACCCTCGTCGTCAACAAGCTGCGCGGCGGCCTCAAGATCGCTGCCGTCAAGGCTCCGGGCTTCGGCGACCGCCGCAAGGCCATGCTGGAAGACATCGCCATCCTGACGGGCGGCACGGTCATCTCCGAAGACCTCGGCATCAAGCTCGAGAACGTCACCCTGGACATGCTCGGCCGTGCCAAGAAGGTTTCGATCTCCAAGGAAAACACCACCATCGTTGACGGTGCCGGCCAGAAGTCCGACATCGAAGGCCGCGTTGGTCAGATCAAGGCGCAGATCGAGGAAACCACCTCCGACTACGACCGCGAAAAGCTGCAGGAACGCCTCGCCAAGCTCGCTGGCGGCGTTGCCGTCATCCGCGTCGGTGGCTCCACGGAAGTGGAAGTGAAGGAAAAGAAGGACCGCATCGACGACGCGCTCAACGCGACGCGCGCTGCTGTTCAGGAAGGCATCGTACCGGGCGGCGGTGTCGCCCTGCTCCGCGCCTCCCACCAGCTGTCGGTCAAGGGCGAAAATGCCGACCAGGAAGCCGGCATCAACATCGTTCGTCGTGCTCTGCAGGCTCCGGCCCGCCAGATCGCGGAGAACGCTGGTGACGAAGCTTCGATCGTCGTTGGCAAGATCCTCGAAGGCAACACCGACAACTACGGCTACAACGCCCAGACCGGCGAATATGGCGCCATGATCGCCATGGGCATCGTCGACCCGGTCAAGGTCGTTCGCACGGCCCTTCAGGACGCAGCCTCGGTTGCCGGCCTCCTCGTCACGACGGAAGCCATGATCGCCGAACTGCCGAAGAAGGACGCTCCGGCCGGCATGCCTGGCGGCATGGGCGGCATGGGCGGCATGGACATGATGTAAGACCTTCGGGTCTTGACATCTGAGCCAGCCGGTTCAGTTCAGGAAGGGCGGTCTTCGGGCCGCCCTTTTTGCATTCCCCGACGGCCAACCGATCTTCGGCGCCCTGCCCTGGGTACTAGTTCGTCCGCCTCCTGCGCGCTCGCCACCGGCCGACAGCGGTTGGACGATGCGCGGAGAACCGCCCGGGGGATCAGCCGTGGGACATCGCAGGAACGCCGCCGGTGACAACGTCGGGACCTGCTAGTACAGTCGCCGAATGACCTTCTTCGAGAGCCTGCTTGCCCTCCTGCTTGTCGCGATCGTCCTGCTGCAGTTGTCGCGGCATCTTTCCATTCCTTACCCCTCGATGCTGGCGCTGGCCGGCGCTGCCGTCGCTCTCGTCCCGGGCACCCCCTACATCTCACTGGAACCCCAGACCGCGCTTGCACTCTTTATCGCGCCCGCTCTCATGGACGCGGCCTTCGATTTTCCTCTCGGTCTTGCGCGCCGTTTCTGGGTGCCGCTCCTGGTGTTTGCGGTTGGCGGGGTCGTGGTCACTGCCGGAGCGGTTGCGCTCGCCGGCTGGGCGTTTGCGGGCCTGCCCCTGGCAGCCGCGCTGGTGCTGGGTGCGATTGTCGCACCGCCCGACGCCGCCGCGGCGACTGCCGTCCTGTCTTCCATGGCGATCCCCCGCAGCACCGACACCGTCCTGCGCGGAGAGAGCCTGTTCAACGATGCCGCCGCACTGCTGATCTTCGATGCGGCATTGGCAGTCCAGTCCGCAGGACACGTGGGCGCACCCGTGGCGCTTCATGTCGGCCTCGCCGTTCCCGGTGGCGTCCTGCTTGGCCTCGGGGCGGCATGGATCATGGGGCGCCTTTCGCGTTACGTGGTAGGCACCCTCGGCGGTAACCTCCTCCAGTTCGTCCAGACTTTTCTGCTGTGGATCCTGGCCGTGCGGCTCGGGCTGTCCGCCATTCTTGCTGTGGTCGTGTTCGCCATGATGGTGGCGCGCAACGGCGGCATCCGCTCTTCGGCTCGCATGCGCGTGCAATCCTATGCTGTCTGGAGCGCCGTGGTATTCGTGCTGAATGTCATGGCATTCCTGCTGATGGGCATGCAGGTGCGGGGTATCATTGGCGGCATGCCGGAGGATCATCTCGAGCAGGCGCTGATCTTTGCGATGCTGGTCGTGGTCATCGTGATCGCGGCACGCTTCGCGGTCTGTATCGGGTTCAATCGCCTCCAGGCGCTGCAAGCCCGCCGTCGGGGCCAACCGGAGCCGGCGACCATGAACCAAGGCCTGCTTGCCGGCTGGTGCGGCATGCGCGGCTTGCTGACCCTGGCAACAGCATTCGCGCTGCCTCCGGACTTTCCACAACGCGACCTGGTTGTGCTGACCGCCTTCGTCGTCGTGTTCGCAACCTTGGTTGGGCAAGGCCTGACCCTCAC
Organism: Pseudomonadota bacterium; assembly: GCA_023433855.1. GTDB lineage: Bacteria > Pseudomonadota > Alphaproteobacteria > Rhizobiales > Rhizobiaceae > Neorhizobium. Next base: position 4,257 of record JAEYTV010000314.1, read on the forward strand.
CCCTATCATCCGGTGGCTGCAGCTGGATCGGCGGGAGGAAGGCCGCGGCGAACTCGTGGCCAGACGGAGCGAGATCGTGGGCGCAGGCCTTTCACGGCTTGAGGGTGTTGCGGAACCGGAGGCGGACCTCCTGCGAGCCAAGTTCAAGCTAGAGCAAGACGCAGCGCTCGGCACGGGAGGTGCCGCGTCCCTCGATGCTTATCGGCAGCTTGCCCTGTCAGCGATCCGGGCCCAGCGGGACGAGCTGGAGCGGCTTCGTGCGGAGCACCTGGTGAACGTCGACGAATACAATCTTCTGCTGGAAGAGATCGACTGGCGGGAGCTGTCGGTGCTCCCTGAGGATGCCCGTCGTATCGAAGAGACCTGAACGCTGCCGCTCTCGCGGCTTCTACGGCGCTCAGGAGACGCTTGCCAACCGTAGCGCTCGCCGATGGCGACGAAGGGTGCGGCCGAACCGACACCCTTCGCCAGTCATCGATTATGCCTGGATAAAGGCAGGGACGTCGGCGTTGAACTTGTCGGCCTCCGTCTGCGCGCGGCATGCCGAAGGAAGAGATGAGTTCGCTGATACACCAGATCCGAAGCGTACAACGACGCCTGCTGGGGCTGGACAAGGACGAGGCCAGAACGGACACATTCATGGCCAAGTGACGCCGGAGGCGACATAGAGGGCCGGATCCGTCGAATCTTGCTACTGGCGCGCACCGGGTGCATGCTACCCATGAGCGGTGACGTTGCGTCACAGGCTAGCGGGCCTCAGTCAGCACGGCTTGCACAAGCCCAAGGCGACCGCTTTGGCGCATTTGTTCACATTTTTCGAACAATGCGTCTATCGTCGTTCATCTTTCTGCTTTTCATCAGGCGAGTCATAAGGGGTGCAGAAATTCATCGCCTGCTCGCAGGCAATTCACAGGAGACCGACATGTCCTCTACCACAACGAATTCCCTGCTTCTTCTCGGCCGCATCCTTCTTTCTGCGATGTTCATTCTCTCGGGCTATACCAAGCTCGTCGATCCTGCTGGCACGGCCGGCATGATCGCCAGCGCTGGCCTGCCGGCCGCAACGCTGCTCGCCTATGCTGCAGGCCTTTTCGAGCTCATAGCCGGGGTGCTGGTGCTGATCGGTTTCCAGACGCGTGTTGCCGCTATCCTGCTTGCAGCCTTCGCAGCCTTTACC
>JAEYTV010000324.1 GCA_023433855.1 Pseudomonadota bacterium
CGATCAGCCCTTGGGCAAGGCTTCACACAATACAATCAGGAGCCCGTGATGACCGATCCCATTTTCGGCATGACTTTCTCGCGCCCGAGTGACGAGCCTGTACCCGTGCTGGGTTCGGATTGGTCGAAGGCGCTGATCATCGAAACCTCTGCAGATGCAGACAGTGCTGCATTCCCGGTCGGAACGCCGGTGCGGATATCCACCGCCGATGCTGCCATGGTGGCAAAGCTGGGAACAGGCCTCCTCCGGGACGCCGTCGACGGGATCAATGCGCAACTGACCGGTCTAAGCGCCGGTGCAGACGTGACGATCTATCGTGTAGCGGAGGGACTGAACGCAGCAGCAACCGCAGCCAATATCACCACGGCGTTGTCTCCGACGAACATTGCGGCAATCCCATCGGCGGTGAATGCCACCCCTCGACTGATCTGGGCAGGGCGGACCGCCTACCGGGCAGATCTCGACACAACCGGACCGGTCGTTGCGGCGCTTCACGCCGCGTGCGAGCGGCTGCTTGCAATCGCAGTTGCGGACGTCGACGACACGTCTGCCGCCAATGCTATTGATGCCCGGGAGACGATGAATTCCGAGCGGATCATGCCGGTGGGTGTGGCGGCGAAGGTCTATAGCGGGGCATCGCTCGTCAACCGACCCATGGGCCCGCGAATTATCGGACTTTTCCAGCGGGTCGACTCACTGGAAGGCGGTCCTTTCGATCCGATCGCCAATCGGAGCGTCTACGGTCTGGCAGGGCTTTCCCGTCCGATCCCGTTCTCGCTGCTGGACGGATCCACCGAAGGCCAGCAGATGCTTGAAAGCGAAGTTTCCATTGCCGTCGCTGGTGAAAGCGGCGTCGATGGCGCGGTAGCTGATGGCGGGTTCGTGTTCATAGGGACAGACAACACGACCACTGGGGAGCTGGGTAAGCAGATCCATCAGGTGCGCGGTGCGGACTACCTCACCAACAAGATGATGGAGATCACGCGGCAGTTCCTCGGCCGCCGGATCACGGCCGACATCGTCGAGGCATGGTTGAACAGCATCAAGTTCATGCTGCGCGACCACAACGCCAATGACGACATCCTTGGCTTCGACCTGCAGTTCCGTGCTGACAAGAACAGCCCGGAGCAGATCCGCCTTGGTCACCTCACGGTCAACCTCGGCATTGAACCGGTGCCGGCGTTCAAACTCGCAAGGCATGAGGTTCGCCGCTATCGGCCCGCGGTCGAGGGGCTGGTGGCCGAAATCATCGCCCGCCTCACGACCGTATCCTAACCACTGGAAGGACAAAACATCATGGCACAGGCACCTCTGTACCTTCTCACCGGCGTCGATGTTCGGCGTGCGACCCAGCCCGACACGTCCCGAGCCACCGTCATCTCTTCTCTCACTATGCCTGGTCTGACATTCGCCACTGGGGAGCACAACCCGGGTGGCGGCGTAATGGCGGTCAACTACGCACTGCCTCGTATCGAAGCTCCCGAGCCGGCGTTTTCCGCAAAGGGCATCGACGCAGAGATCTTTACCGGCATGGGTCGGCCTGATCGCTGGGTCTTTGCTGGCGCGTACAACCGGCGCGCTCCGGGCGGGGGTGCGATCGTGCCTGCCCGCGCTATTATCGAAGGTGCCATTACGTCCTGGACGCCCGACGAAAGCGATCCTGCCGAGTTTCAGGGGTGCACGCACACCTTCGCCGAGGTGACCCATTACGAACTCGTCCTGGATGGCGTCGAACTGTTCTATGTCGACGCTCATGAGAGGATCTTGCGCGTCGGCGGAGATGATCTCTACGCGGAGCATCGGCGGGCGCTCGGAGCTTAGGCTCCGAGAAACTCAACAACCGCGGTGATGACTACCAAGACAAGAGTCGCGCCGAGGACTACCAGGCCGATCTGCCGGCCTGTCATTTTAAGCGCTCCGCCCAATGCTCCTGCAATAACGAGGGTTAGCACGTACCCGATGACTATGTTGCTCGAGCTCGCGGCAAAGAGAGTGGCGGCGGTCCCGATCAGTGCGGTCAGGATGATCACAAATCCCTTCCAAGCCTGCTGACCGGAGCGCCTGGCGCCCCATGCTCCTCCGATGCTTGCCGAAGCCAGCATCAGGATCGCAAATTCGCTTTCCTGCACGAACATCCACACACCCCTGCCAGCAAGTTCTTGCCATGGCAACGTCCCACGATCGAAGGAAAATTGCAAATGTCGCAGAACATCACTGTCGACCTTCTCGCTCCCATTGAGCACGACGGCAAAACCATATCCTCGCTGACGTTCCGCGAAGCCGAGGTGGGTGACCTGATCGATGCCTCGGACAGCCGAAACGAGATCGAGCGGATGGTCACCGTCATGGCCTCGATCTCCGGAACGCCACTGACCGCGTTCCGCAAGATCAAGGCACGGGATCTGAAGAACATCATGAAGCAGGTTGGAGACCTCGTGGGAAACGAGATCTCGGCGGGGACTGGCTCGGAATAGCTATCTCCGTCGCGCATTACACGAATACCTCGCTCGATGTGATCGAGCGCTGGTCTCTTCTCAAGCTCCTTCGCGTGCACCGCCGGCTGAAGGAGATGCTTGATCCACCCAAAAGAAGGCAGAGCTGATGACGACGCACGAGAGCCGGCTGAGAATCACCTTGCTCGATCAAGTATCCAGCCGAGCTCGCGCCATCAGTGCCGCTATCGGCGGGATCGAGAAAAGTGCATCCTCGTTCACAGCGCCGTTCAGATCGTTGACCGGCCAGATACTCGCGTTCGGCGGTGCCTATCTTGGGGTTTCCGAGGGGATCAAGAGCACGGCCGGCGCGGCGATCCAGTTCGAAAGCGCGTTTGCCGATGTCCGCAAGGTCGTCGATGCCAATGAAGAGCAATTCGACAATATGCGCCGGACGATCCGAAAGATGTCGACGGAATAGCCGCTGGCCGCCAACGATATCGCCGCACTGTTTGCAGCTGCCGGGGAGTCCGGGATTGCGACGAGCGACCTGAAGTCGTTCGCCGAGATGGCCGCGCGTGTCGGTATCGCATTCGACATGACGGCCGGTGAAGCCGGCGAGAGCCTGGCAAAGCTCAAGACCCAGCTTGGTTTGACGGTGGCGGAGACGGGTGACATGGCGGATGCCATCAATCACCTTTCCAATAACATGGCGTCCAAGGCGAAGGACATCACCGCCTATATGCTCCGCGTCGGCGCGCTCGCGGAAATGGGCGGTTTCACCAAGGAACAGATCGCCGGAATTGGCAGTGCCATGATCGCCGCGGGCGCGGAAGCCGAGACGGCCGGCACCGCCATGCAGAACGTTGTGAAGGCTCTCACGCGTGGATCATCGGCCAAGAAGGCGCAGCGTGAGGTTGCGGAAGCTCTTGGACTGAGCCTCCCTCAGATCGCCAAGGACATGCAGAAGGACGCGCCGAAGGCCCTCCGCAAGGTTCTTACCGCGATAGCGAAGACGCCAAAGGACCGGCACCTGGCTCTCCTGTCCGACTTCTTCGGTGATGAGGCGAAAGCATTCGCGCCCCTCATCGGCAATGTCGGTCTGCTTGATCAGGCACTGAACAGCGTCGGCGACCGGGCTCAGTATGCCGGATCGGCCTTCCGGGAATATGTCGAGCGCTCGAACACCACTGCAAACGTCCTTGCGCTGCTGCAGAACAAGTTCTCCGACCTATTCCTCGGGATGGGAGAGCGGATGCTTCCCTCGATCAAGGAGGCCGCCACGGGCATCGGGGACGTTCTCGACACCCTGGGAGAGAGGGCGAGTATCTTTGACAAGCTGGAAGTCGGCATCAAGGGCTTTGCACAGGGCCTCGGCTACGGCGGATTGCGCGAGGTCATCGACGATCTCGGCGATCTGTTCTTTGGCAAGATTGATCCAGCCGCCGGCGACCAGTTGGGCAGGATCTTCATGAAGGCGAGAGAGTGGGGAGCGTCGGTGCGCGAGCTCAGCGATGCGATCCAGAACAACCCGATCGCCAAGTTCTTCGCGGACCTGGCGCCGTATGGCCTGCAGATCATGGTGTGGGGCACCGGCTTTGCTTTCCTCGCAGGTACGGTCCGGAAGCTCGCCGGTGCATTGATGCTGCTTTCCGGAGCGTCGACAATTCTCGCTGCGTTGAAGATGTTCAAGGGAATAGATGACATCATTCGCGGTGGCAGAGGTGGTGTCGTAGTCGGTCCTGGATCAAATCGCGCCGCCAGCGGCGGTGTGAACGGAGTAAATGGAAGCTCTGGCGGATGGGGTGTCGGAGTTGGTGGCCTTTTGAACTTGCTCAATGTGATGGCTTTAGCATCCTCTATTCCGAAGGATGCAGATGGCCTCAAGAAGTTCATGGAATCGAACAAGGACCGGTGGAAAGGCTACGACGACTGGCTGGAAAAGAATGTCGGCAGCCCCCGTTCTTGGTTTCACACGGACAATAGAGCTGCGCCGTCCTCAGTATCCTCCTACATGGCGATGGAGAATGCGCGGCGAGCTCGTGAGGCCGGACTCGGCGGAAACACGACGGATACTCTGCCGGGCAAGGCTGCTGATGATCTTAGCCTGCCGTCTGCGATCCGTCTCGATGAGGGAAGCATCAACTCCCTGACACAACCGCGCGGCATCCAGGACGTGAAGGTCACCAATCCCTCGATCCCGAACATCACCTTGCATATGCCGGTGACCGTGCAGGGTGTGACGAACCCGGAAGACTTGGCGAACCAGCTTACCGGCATCATGGGCAGACGCCTTCGGGAGGAGATTGACGGGATACAGTCGAACCTGGGCTATGGGGTAGCATGATGCTGTATTCCGTGGGGCCACTAATGCTCGACACGCGCCCCTTCTCAGTAAACGACGTGCAGAGGACTGCTTCAGCGGACTTCGCTCAGAAGCCGCTGATCGGAACCATGCAGTCTCGCGAATTCATGGGGGAAGGCGAAGACCGGATGATCCTGTCCGGTCAGTTGCTGCCGTTCCGAACAGGGGGGATCACTGAACTTGAAATGGTTCATGCCTTCCGCCGCTCGGGACAGCGCCTCCCGGTTCTCCGGGGTGATGGCCGCCGACTGGGGTGGTTCGTGGTCGAAGCTATCAGCGAAACTCACCGGGACCTGATGCGGGACGGTGTTGGTTTTTTCATCCGGCATTCCATCACGTTGGTGAAGGTGACCGCAGAGGGTGCGTCGCCGAGTATCCTCGGCACGATCCTCTCCCTCTTCAATGCGACGGAGTGACCAATGCCGGAAACCTATCGGATCGGCCGCGAAGGAATGACGGTGGAGCTTCTCCTGCACCAGGTCTACGGGGTGGAAGGCCGCGCGCTTCTCGCGGAAACGTTGGCGAAGAATCCGGGCCTCGCATCGGCGGGACCTTTCCTCCCGCTGGGTACTGTCCTTACCATACCTGACCGGCCGGCTGCGGATGCTTTTGTTTACCGGCCCGTCGTCTCTCTCTTCGGAGACTGAGCCATGCCATGGACTGTGAAGTGGGCCGTCTTAATCGCGGGGCAGGACATGACCTCTTCCATGAAGCCTTATCTCACACAAATCACCGTGACGGATAAGGACGGAACGGCGTCGGACAGCTGCAGCATGGATTTTGACGATGCGGCGGGACAGGTGAAGCTGCCGGCCAAAGGTGCTTCCGTCGAGGTTTATCTTCAGGACGTTCCGGTTTTCCGTGGGACGGTTGACACTGTTCGGTCCTCCGGATCTCGCGGTGGCGGCCGGATGCTAAGCGTTGGTGCCAAGGGCTTCGATGCCGGGGGCAAGATCAAGGAGCTGCAGTCACATCACATGGACGATGCGACGCTGCAGCAGTTCATGGACAAGGCGGCGTCGAGAGCCGGCCTCTCCGGCGTGACGATCGATCCAGTCTTCGCGCAAGTGAAGCGAGACTACTGGTCGGTCACGAGCGAGAATTTCTTGCACTTGGGTCAGCGTCTCGCGCGCGAATTTGGGGGAACCTTCAAGATCCGCGGAGACCGGGCTGTCCTTGCCAAACGAGGGAAGGGGGCAACCCCTTCCGGAGGCGCGATGCCAACGGTCAGCGGTCGCGTCGGTGTGAATGTCATCAGCTGGGAGATCTCACCGTTTAGCGGGCGTTGGCAATTCTCTCGGGCGAAAGTCAGGTACTTCGACCGGCAAAGCGCGAGCTTCAAGGAAGTCGAGGTGGAGTCTCAAGCTGACCATGCGGATGCGACCAACGAGGCGGAGACCCTGTCCGCTGACGAAGATCAGGCAAAGGGAATTGCCGAGGGTCGCAAAGCCGAAAACGAACGCGAAGGCGGAAAGGGGACGGTGGTTCTCGACCTCGAGCCTACGGCTCAGGCTGAGGGCACATTCGTGCTCTCCGGCGCTCGGCCGGGCGTGGATGGCACGTACCGGATCGCCGGCGTAACGCACAAGGCAGACAGGGGTGGCGGCTCGACGACATCGCTCGAACTCAAGCAGCCGGACGGCGGTGCGGGGTCGGACAAGCGCCAACCTGGGCAAGATCCTGCCGGAACCGGTTCGTCACCTTCGTCGAGCCAACAGGCAGAGCAGACGACCGGCGATCCGCAGAA
>JAEYTV010000344.1 GCA_023433855.1 Pseudomonadota bacterium
AGCACGCCGTCATACTTGCCGCCGGTCGGCTGGGTATCGAGATGCGAGCCGATATAGACCGGCAGGGCTGCGGGATCGGTGCCGGCGCGTGTCATGAACATGGTGCCCATCCGGTCGACGCCCATCGTCAGTCCGGCCTCGTCGCTCCATGACTTGAAGAGAGCCCGACCCTCAGCATCGGCGTCGGTCAGTGTCTGTCGATTATTGCCGCCTGCGACGCCAGGGCCGATCCTGGCCATGTCCATCAGCGAATCCCAGAGCCTGTCGCCATTAACGCGCAGGTTCTCACCTGGTGCTGCCACCATGAGATCGTCCTCACCCTTTTCGCGCGCGGCCGAACCGGCGCGTACATTCTGTTCCCGTTCGACATTTTCCCGCTCAGGGGAATCGGCATTGCCTTTGTTTTGCTTGTCGCCGATAATTTGACCGATTGGTAAAACCATACAATGTCCGCGGCTTCACTCAAGCCAAAATCACCGGTTTTCAGAGGAATTCTGGTGATGAGTGCGCGGAGGGGCGGGGATACGGATGGCCATTCCAAGGGCGGCAAAGACGCAGCGGCGCACGCGCATTCAGGAGGAGAAGGAGGAGCGGATACTGGAGGCCGCGCTGGACGTGTTTTCCTCGAATGGTTTCCGCTGTTCGACCATAGACCAGATCGCCGACGCAGCCGGGATGTCGAAACCGAACCTGCTTTATTACTTCCGAACCAAGGAGGCGATCCACCGGCAACTGATCGACCGCGTGCTGTTCACCTGGCTCGAACCCCTGAGGGCGTTCGATCCCGACGGCAATCCTGAATCGGAGATCCGCTCCTATATCCGCCGGAAGCTGGAGATGGCCCGGGATTTCCCGCGGGAGAGCCGCCTCTTCGCAAACGAGATCCTCCAGGGCGCTCCTCGCATCGAGGACGAACTGAAAGGACCGCTCAAGCAACTGGTCGACGAGAAGGCTGCCGTGATCCGCAGCTGGGCCCGGTCCGGCAAGATTGCCCGGTGCGACCCCTACCATCTTATCTTCTCCATCTGGGCGACAACCCAGCATTATGCGGATTTTGACGTGCAGGTGAGGGCCGTGCTCGGCCAGGACGGTGCGGGCGAGGGGCGTTTCGAGGATGCGGCCCGGTTTCTGGAGCACCTGTTCATGGATGGGTTGCGCGTCAGGCCGAACTGAAGACTTTTTGGTCGCCGGTCCGCCGGCCAAATCTTGTGGGCGACGAGCCATTGGTGTATCCAAGACCGGTCGCGAAAAGCGGCCGCTTTCCTTGATCCGCCAGCAGGCGAGAGTAAGCAGGTGGACGAATTGCCGTCCATGCGGCCGAGTACACGCCACCCGTTCGTATCCAGAATGGGTCGGCCAGCGCTTTCCAGAGTAACGAAACACTGACTTCGTCAGGCCGTGCAGGCTGCCGGGTGTCCGCGTCCCTGTCTGGTTCTTTCAGATGGAACGCGTTCATGAACACGCCCCTTATAGTTATCTTCGCCGCCGTCTGCCTTGATGCCGTCGGCATCGGGCTGATCTTTCCGATCCTTCCTTCCCTCCTGAGGGACGTCACCCACATGGAGGATGTAGCGTCCTGGATCGGGTTGTTGTCGGCGCTCTACGCCGTCATGCAGTTCTTCTTTGCGCCTGGCCTGGGGGCGTTGAGCGACCGGCTTGGACGGCGGCCCATGCTGCTGATCTCCATGGCTGGCGCCGCTGCCAGTTATCTCTTTCTCGCTTCTGCCTCGAGCCTTTGGATGTTGCTGATCGGGCGCGCGATTGCCGGCGTGACGAGCGCCAATATCTCGGTCGCGACCGCCTATATCACTGACATTTCGCCCGAGACGACGCGTGCCCGCCGCTTTGGCGTATTCAACGCCATGTTTGGGCTCGGCTTCATTATCGGTCCGGTGGCCGGAGGCATGCTGGGGGATTACTGGCTGCGGCTTCCCTTTGTCGTGGCGGGCGTCTTGAACGCGTGCACCCTCCTGCTGGCCTTCTTCCTGCTGCCGGAGTCCCACGTACCCAATGATGGCCCTGCCGATCTCGCCGCGGTCAACCCGCTTCGGCCGCTGCTCTGGGTGTTGTCGATGAAGCGGACGCTTCCGGTTATCCTCATTTTTTTCCTTTTCAGCGCCACGGGGGAAGCTTACGGGGCGTGCTGGGCTCTGTGGGGCATGGATGCCTTTGGCTGGAACGGGTTGTGGATCGGGCTCTCGCTCGGCGCATTTGGCGTCTGCCAGAGCCTGTCCCAGGCCTTTCTTCCGGGTCCCGCAGTAAGGTGGCTCGGTGAGCGCGCGGCAGTTTTGACAGGGATTGCCGCTGTGAGCCTTGCCTTGATCGTCATGGCGCTTGCCAGGGAAAGCTGGCTGATCTTTGCGATCATGCCGCTTTTTGCGCTTGGAGGCATCGGCGCACCCGCCCTGCAGTCTCTCGCAAGCCAGCAGGTCGATGACAGCCGGCAGGGACAGTTCCAGGGCGTCGTCGCCTCGGTCGTCAGCCTGGCGTCGATCGTCAGTCCGCGGATCTTTTCAAGCATTTACATGATGGTGAGAGCGCAGTGGCCGGGATCGATCTGGCTTCTGGTCGCGCTCGTCTATGCAGCCAGCATTCCGCTGGTCGTCCGGCTGCCTTCGAGGAAACGAGGCACCGTGTTCGTTG
>JAEYTV010000370.1 GCA_023433855.1 Pseudomonadota bacterium
CCATCCTTGAGGCCCTCGCAAGCGGGGTGCCTGTCGCCGCCTATCCGGTGACGGGGCCGATCGACATCATCGAGGAAGGATCCGGCGCGGGAGCGCTCGACGAGGATCTGCGGAAAGCCTGCCTTGCCGCCTTGACCTGTTCGCGCGACAGCGCCCGCAAGCACTCCCGCAACTTCACCTGGGAAGCCGCCACCCGGCAGTTCCTCAACAACGTGATGATCGCTCAGGGCCGCGGACGGCTTGCCGAGGCGCCGCTCGAACGCCCGCACGCCTCCACCTGAGGGGGAGCGCTGCGGCGACTAACCCGACGGAGGTGGCTGTCCCATTGGCCGGCTCCGCTGCGGCCGCGACGTTCTTGCCCCTACCGCTTCTTCTTGCGGCCCTCGAAGGGGTTTTCACCTGCCTTGAAGTGAATGCGGATCGGCACGCCCGGCATCTGGAAATCGTTGCGGAGCCCGTTCACGAGGTAACGTATGTAGCTTTCCGGCAGCGCGTCGGGCCTGGTGCAGGACACCATGAAGGCCGGCGGCCGCGCCTTCACCTGCGTCATGTATTTGAGTTTCAGGCGGCGGCCCGACACGGCTGGCGGCGGGTGCTGGATCTGCACGCCGTCGAGCCAGCGATTGAGCCTCGCTGTAGAGATCCGCTTGTTCCAGACCTTGTCGGTGTCGATGATGTTCTGCATCAGCTTGTCGAGGCCGTAGCCCGTCTGGCCTGAAATCGGCACCGCGCGAATGCCGCGTGCCTGTGGCAGCAGCCGGTCGGTCTTTTCGCGAAGTTCGGCGAGCACCGCCTGAGTGTCCTCGACGAGATCCCACTTGTTGAAGGCGAGCACGGCCGCTCGCCCCTCCCGCAGCACCAGGTCGACGATCTGCAGATCCTGCTTCTCGAAGGGTATCGTGGCGTCGAAGACGATGACCACGGTCTCGGCGAACCGGATGGCGCGCAACGCGTCGGCCACGGAGAGCTTTTCAAGCTTTTCCTGGACCCTCGCCTTGCGGCGCATTCCGGCCGTGTCGAACATCTTGATCGTCCGCCCGCGCCAGTCCCACTCGACCGAGATGCTGTCGCGGGTGATCCCGGCCTCCGGCCCGGTCAGCAGCCGGTCCTCGCCGAGGAAGCGGTTGATGAGGGTTGACTTGCCGGCATTCGGACGGCCGACGATGGCGACCCTCAGGGGCTTCGTGTCGTCATAGGCGGTTTCGGCCTCGTCGCCGTTATCCTCTTCTCCCGCCGGAGAAGGCGCCAGATCGACGTTGGTCACAGCCTCGTCTTCGTCCTCGTCGGGAAATGCCCGGCCCTCGCCGATCGCGTCCACGATCGCATCGCGCAGGTCGATCATGCCTTCTCCGTGTTCGGCGGAAATCGGCACGGGTTCGCCGAGCCCGAGCGTGAAGGCATCATAGAAGCCGGCGTCCGAGCCGCGCGCCTCCGACTTGTTGGCAACCAGCACCACCGGTTTGCCGCTGCGGCGCAGAAGTTCGCCGAACGTCTTGTCGAGCGGCGTCAGCCCGGTCTTGGCATCGACAACGAAAAGGGTGAGGTCGGCTTCCGTGATCGCCGCTTCCGTCTGCGCGCGCATCCGTCCTTCGAGCGTATCGGGTCCCGCCTCTTCGAGACCGGCGGTGTCGATGATGCGGAACCTCAGGTCGACGAGCTTGGCATCACCTGGCCGACGGTCGCGGGTTACCCCCGGCGTATCGTCGACGAGCGCCAGTTTCTTGCCCACCAGCCGGTTGAAAAGCGTCGACTTGCCGACATTGGGGCGTCCGACGATGGCGACGGTGAAGCTCATCCTGTTTCCTTTGGGTCAAGCCAGCAGAGAATTAGGGCGCTTTGCCCGAGGCGGCGATATTGTCCAGCAGGATCTGCGCGCGGTTGATGATGTTGCGTGGCGCGGAGGGGTTGTTGGCGATCTGCTCGAACCATTCCTTTGCCTTCGGCATGTCGCCCGCCTTGTAGGCGGCAAGCCCCAGTGCCTCGCGCGCCGAATTGACGAGCGGATTGCCGGGGTTGGCCATCGGCTGGACTTCCGCGGCGACCTGTTCATAGGTTCCGGTGTCGATCAGGAGCCAGGCAGCCCGCATCTTGGCAAGTTCGCGAATTGCCTGCGGGGCGCTGGCGTCCCTGCCCACTTCGGAGAACGTCGCGATCGCTGCTGCGGTGTCGCCCTTGGCCTGCTGGACGGAGCCCGACCGCATCCTGGCTAGTACCGGATAGGCACCGCTGCCGTCTTGCGCCAGTTCCTCCAAGGCAGCAAGCGCCTCGTCCGGCTTGTTCTCCTCGGTAAGTTTCAGGGCGGCGAGAAAACGGTCGCCCGAACGGGAGGAACTGTGCCCATCCCACCATTCGTAGCTTTCCTTCGCAACAGCCGCTCCGACGATCAGCACGACGACCCCGATCAGCAGGGGTCGAAAGCGTTTCCACACATAGCGGACCTGATCGGAGCGGAGCTCCTCATTCACCTCGCGGATAAAGCTGTCGTCGTGCTGCGCCATCTAAGTCTCCGGCCGAATGGCCTCAATCCCTGTAAGAAAGCGCCTTCTAGCCTATTTTCCCCAAGATGTAAGGCCCCTCGCACGAATATGAAGCAGCTTGTTAACGCTGCCCCCTATAGCAAGCCTTCTTTCCGTCGATCGCTCCCAAGCTTCGCCTTATTCGGCGATCACAACGCCACCTCCCTGTTTCTGATTTTCGGTTCGTCGATGCGTTTTTCTGCCCTCCTTGTTAGTCTGTGTGTGCTGATTGCTTCTCAGGGCGCGGCCGCGGCAAAGCCGAAGCAACTGGTGCTGGTGTCCTTCGATGGAGCTGGCGCCAACCATCTCTGGCAGCGCAGTCGGGAGCTTGCGGGGCGAAGCGGCGCGCATTTCACCTATTTCCTTTCATGCACGCTGGTCATCCCGCGTTCAGCAGCCAAGACCTACCGGGGGCCACACCAGAAGGCCGGCAGGTCCAACATCGGCTTTGCCCAGACCCCGGGGGACGCGCGCGAGCGGCTGTCCCACGTCTGGCAGGCCCATCTCGAAGGCCACGACATAGCAAGCCATACCTGCGGCCATTTCGACGGCAAGGACTGGACGGCGGCGGACTGGCGGAACGAATTCGACACGTTCAACCGGGTCCTCGCCGAGGCATGGAGCCTGGCCGGCTCGGCTTCCGAAGAACCCGCCGGCTGGAAGGATTTCGTCGCGACCGGGATCAGGGGCTTCCGGGCGCCCTATTTCTCCACCAGCCGCGGTCTTCTGGAGGCCGAAAAGCAGGCTGGACTGCTCTACGACGCAAGCCTCGTCACGAAGGGACCGATGCTGCCGCAGGAAGACGACGGCGTGCTCCGCTTCGGCCTGCCGCTCATTCCGGAAGGCCCGTCCGGCCGCCCGATCATCGCCATGGATTACAACCTCTTCGTCCGCCACTCGGCCGGCGTCGAGAACCCGAGCCGCTCCTCGGAATTCGAGGAACGGTCCTATGCCGCCTTCAAGGCAGCCTTCGACCGGCAATATGAAGGTGACCGCATTCCGCTGCAGATCGGGCTGCACTTCGTCGAGATGAATGGCGGCGCCTACTGGCGGGCCATGGAGCGGCTGGTCACCGACGTCTGCCAGCGGGAGGACGTCGCCTGCGTCAGCTATTCGCAAGCCATTGCCATCCTCGATGAGCGGGGGAAGCGACAGTCCTCCTCAGGGCTCTGATTGCTGGGCAAGCCGGGGATGATACCGGCCTGTTCTCATCTTTTCCGTTCGGGGAATCAATCACTTGTAGTCGTCTGCTTGCGCGTCTCGTCCCCGCCCCGCCAACACACGCGATAATTTTCCCGTCATCGGAAGGGAAAGCCGGATTCTGGAACCGGACGCTTCCTCGGGGTCCAGAAACCCGTTTTTGGTGACGGTTGCCAAGGCGGCAAGGAAGACCTGACGATACCTTCCGATCCAACCTGGCAATCGGGGCAGGCGCAAGCCTGACATACCGAACTACCCTGAAATACCCGCGCCTGCCCTCTTCACAAACGAAACCGCGCCGGAGTGACGTCCGGCGCGGCCAAAACTGCTGCTCTATGAGTGGGCGATGCGGATCAGTAAGGCCGGTCGGCCGCCAGTTCGCCGCCTTCTGCCTCCCGTTCCAGATAGTGCTGGTCGATGATGGGCAGCGGCTTGTCTTCGATCGCGGCCTCGAAAGCGGAAAGACGCTTGTAGATCGACAGAAGCTCGATGATGGTCGACCAGTAGCTCACGAGATACTGGAAGGAGTCACTAACCTGACCGAAGGCGGTGGCAATCTGCTGCCAGATGCCGAGTGTGATACGGCCAGCAACGAATGTCGGGACTAGGATGAACATTAGGAAAATTGCGTCGAGCTGGCCGTAGGAGTAGCGCGCGATATTGAAGTACAGGTAGTGCCAGTACATCCGGAAATAATTTCGACGCACGTTCGTGAAGAGTTCTCGGACCGTAACCGGATCAGCTCTGTCCACATGGTCCTCACCATAGACAAGCTCCTTGCGATACGCGGCTTCCACACGCTGATTACGAAAATTCAAGCCTGGCAGTTTGATACCGGCCAAGGCGAGAAGCCCCGTTCCGAACAGTGACCAGAGGATCGCCAGCCAGAACAGAGCATGCGGAATAGCCCCAATGATCGGCAGATCGCTGACATGTTGGGACATGCTGAACAGGATCGGCAGGAAGACGACCAGTGTCATCACCGAGTTGATCAGCGCAACGCCGAGCCCTTCAAGAATGTTGGCAAACCGCATCGTGTCTTCCTGCACACGCTGCGAGGCGCCTTCGATATGTCGGAGTTTGTCCCACTTCGACATGTAGAAATCGTTCATCGCCGTCCGCCAGCGAAAGACGTAGTGGTTTGTAAAAAATGCCGTCACCACGCTCAGCGTGACGCCAACTGCCCCGATTTCGAAGAAGCGGAGCTGGAGTTCGTAGAACTGGCCGGCGGTAATTCCGGGCTCACGAGCCAGAGCGCGCTGTAGAAGATCAAAGAACGGGCCCCGCCAATTGTTGACCGCGACCGAAATCTGGACACTGAAATATGCGATGAAGATGATGAAGGACGATCCCCAGATCGACCAGTTCGCCCAAGGGTGATCTCTTTCGACGACTTTCCACGCAATCCCGAACAAGAGCACGAAAATCGTGAAGTACAGATAGAACCAGATATTATCTGGTGTAAGGAAGAACGCCAGACCGACGGGCGGCTGCTCCCCTTCGGGCATTGGTGGCAAACCGACGGCGGCGCCTAACTGGGGGCCCACCGTATACCAAACGACAATGCAGATCAGGGTCCATACGGCGGCTGAAGCAAAGAACAGTTTGGGCTTGGGAAAGAAGGAGTGGAACACGGAGCTTGGACTTTCCTGATCTCGACAGCTCCGGATGCGGGAGCGGCTTCGAACCGGAAACTAAGGCACTTCCCGTTACGCGGCAATGCCCGTTACGATCGTTACACATTTGTAACCATGGGCTTATCGGCTGCCCCTAACGCAACCGGCAGAACAAGCACGACACTGGCGATGAGCACGGCGGCAGCGAGCACCGTCGGCAGGGTAAAACTGCCGCTGCGTTCTGCAATCCATCCGGCGGCGAGCGGCCCGACGATCTGGCCCGTCCCGAAGGCCGCCGTCATCGCCGCCAGCGCCCGGCGCGGACTGTCTGGAGAAAGCGACCGGCCGATCTGCAGCCCGTAGGCAGTGACGGCCATGAAGGTCGCGCCCAGCAGCAATCCTCCGACGAGGACCCCGGCGACCGGTGGGAGGAGAACAGATCCCAGCACCCCGACCGCCAGCAGTCCCAGGGCTGCCGAATAGGTCCACATCACCCCGAAACGCCGCGCACAGGGACGCCACAGCACGAGCGAGACGGCGGCCGTCACGCCTGTGAGAAACCAGGCGAGGAACTCCACCAGCGGACCTGCCTCCCCCAGGCGGGCGATGGCGACGAGGAAGGTCGCGGTGATGACGTAGCCGAAGCCGGACAGTCCGTAGGACGCCGTCAGCAGAAGCAGCGGGCGATGCCAGTTCAGAGGCGGTTCGACGACGGGCCGCCCGCCAGGCCCCGGCCGCGGCAGCAGTCGCGCGACGACCACGATCGCCACAAGGACGATGGCCGCGCCGGCGACCCAGTTGAGCCGCCATCCGTGCGCCGCGTCTCCGGCCCAGGCATTGATACCGTAGACGAGAGCCGATGAGATCGCGATACCGGCTCCAACGCCGCCGAAATGCAAGGCGGTGACGCTGTCGCGGCCTGCGGCGTGGGAGAAGACCAGCGAGGAGGAGAAGATCAGCGTAAACGCGCTCGCCATGCCGGCGAGAAAACGGATCGCCGCGAATGCGGCAACCGAACTCGTCGCCGCCATCATGGCCAGCAGGATGGCGGTCGCGACCAGCCCCCCGAGCGCGGCGAGCCGCTCGCGACCCGAGAAGCGTCCGCCGGTCGCCAGCAGCGCTCCGGCAAGATATCCGGCGAAGTTTCCCGCCGCAATCAGCCCGGCATCGGCGGCCGACAGCGGAACACCGGAGATCATCCCCGGCAGGATCGGTGTATAGAAGAAGCGCCCGAACCCCATTGCCGCCGCCATCGCGATGGCGCCGGCAAGTCCTGCAGACAGGGGCTGGATGGAACGAACAGTCCTTGTGGATGGCATGGGCGAGTTATCGCAGCACCCGCCGCCGCGCGCAAACCAGCATTTATTGATGGCTGCGATCAACGGCGCTTATGTCTGTGATCACGCATGTGCGGCGACGATTTGATGCATTGCAATACGACTTTCGTCTTGTTGCTGTCACGATCGGCAGGCAATCTCCACCTCTCATAGATCGAACGGCCGAGGACCGGGCATGGAAAACGACCTGACAATCCCCGAAGTGCTGGTAGATCCATTGATCGCGCAGCTTCGTCTGGCTGATCGGATCGGCAATGCATCCTTTGCCCAGTTGATGGAAAGCGCCGCCCGCGTCCACGCGCGGCAGGTCACCGGCCCTGTCGACCAGGGCGGGGTCGAGGCGTTTTATCATCGCCTCGATCAGACAGCGGAAAACAACCGGCTGGCGTGATTGCCCGCCTCAGGTGGTTGGCCTCGCCCGCCAGGGACCCAGGCGGGCCGACGGATGTGGTCGGCCGAGGCACCCCCGAGCCTCGACCTTCCACAATCGACCGGCGCCTGTGCCGCCGGGACTGCAAGGTCCATAAACCACCTCGAGTCCTGGGCTCGCAACTGAAGCTCGTTGTTCAGGTTAGCCGTTAAGGTTACCCCCGGACCCCGTCAGGCGTCATCGTCAGGCCGGCAGCCGCGGCCGAAGCATCACGCCGCCAGTGTCAGGATGACCGGGCCGTTCCGAGTTGCGACGACAGTGTGCTCATATTGCACGGTTGGAGCCCTCGGGTCGCTGTAAAGTGTCCAGGGATCACCATTGGCGCCGTCTTCTGCCCAGTTGGCGCCGAGTGACAGAAACGGCTCGACCGTGAACACCAGGCCTTCCTCCAGCACGCGGCTTTCGTCCGGATCCGGCCAGGTCGGCACTTCCTTCGGCTCTTCATGGAGAGCGCGACCAATGCCGTGGCTGGAAAGATTGGTGATCAGCGTGTAGCGGTTCTTCTTGGCGAAGGCGCCGATCGCCTGACCGATTGCGGCGACCGGCCTGCCGGTCCTGACCTGCTGCAGCCCTGTCCAGAGCGCACGCCGTCCGTCGCGGCAAAGCTTCTCCACCTCGCGCTTGACGGGAGGCACCGCGAACGAGGCTCCCGTGTCGCTGAAGTAACCGTCCTTGACGGCCGAGACATCGACATTGACCAGATCGCCGGCCTGGATGACCCGGTCGCCGGGAATGCCGTGTGCCACTTCCTCGTTGACGCTGATGCAGGTCGCCCCGGGAAACTGATAACAGGTTTCGGGGGCCGATTGAGCGCCCGCGTTCTCCAGGAACTTGCGACCGATGTCGTCCAGTTCACGCGTCGTGATTCCGGGCTCCAGCGCCTTGGCCATGACTTCGACGGCCTGTGCACAGATGCGCCCGATTTCCTTCAGCTTCGAAAGTTCGTCGTCGGTGGAGATGACCATTGCCAGCCTGTTTCTTGTGATGTCCGTTGGATCGGAACGGTTTCGCGCCGTCGCCGCCGCGCGTCAATTCTTTTCGGCTGCGGCGACCTCTTTCCTGACGAGCGGCGCCACCTTTGTGCCGTAGAGCTCGATACCCCGCATGATCTGGTCATGCGGCATCGGCCCTATGGCCATCTGCAGCAGGAAGCGATCCATGCCGAACACCCTGTGAGCGGCAACGATCTTCTCGGCCACGAGTTCCGGCTCGCCGACAAAGAGGTTGCCGAGCGCGCCGCGGGCATGATCGAACTGCGCCCGGCTCGTTGGCCCCCAGCCGCGTTCCCGGCCGATGCGGTTCATGACTTCCGCCTGCGGCCCGTAGAACTGGTCAGCCGCAGCTTCCGTCGTATCGGCAATGAAGCCGTGAACGTTGATGCTGGTCTTCAGAGCGGCCGGGTCATGGCCGGCGCGGCGGGCCGCCTCGCGATAAAGGTCGAAGAGGGGCGCAAAGCGCGGATATTCCCCGCCGATGATGGCGACCGCCAGCGGCAGGCCGTAGGCTCCCGCGCGCGCGACGGATTGCGGCGTTCCACCGACGGCGATCCACACCGGCAGGGGATCCTGCAGGGGTCGGGGATAGAC
>JAEYTV010000375.1 GCA_023433855.1 Pseudomonadota bacterium
CGATCAGCCAGATCGAGGCGGGTACTCCTGCAGAAGCAGCGGTCCTCTGATCCAATGTGCGGGCCGCCCGACCTCCCATCATCCGCAGGGCGCGTGAGATCGCGCCGTTCGCGGAACTGGTCCGGAGCCTTCCGAAGGACGCCTGGCCGCCTTTTCGGCATGGGGTTGATCCGGCTTTATCAACTGACGCTCTCTGGATTTCTGGGCAATTCCTGCCGACACATACCCACGTGCTCTGAATATGGTTATGAAGCGATCGGGCGCCACGGGTTGTGGTCGGGCGGCTGGATGACGCTGTTTCGTGTTGCTCGGTGCGGCCCGGGCGGAACTGCAGGGCTCGATCAGGTACCGGAACAGCTCGGAAGTCGTCAGTTCTGGTGGGCGCCCTGGCGTTACTGGCACGTTCACTCCGACAACTGAAAATCTTTACTCGCGGCCGCTCTTTCATTAAGAACGCGCCGTCCCCCGCCGCTATGCGGCCTTTTTTGACCACCCGCATTCGTTGGGGGGACTGGACAGGAGAATTCAGATGTCCGTTTCCCTTACATTTCCCGATGGCTCAGTGCGCGCGTTCGAGGACGGCACGACCGGCCTTGCCGTGGCCGAGTCGATCTCGAAGTCGCTCGCCAAGAAGGCGGTCGCGATCGCGCTCGATGGCGAACTGCGCGATCTCTCAGATCCTGTCACCCACGGCAGAATAGAGATCGTCACGCGCACGGATCCCCGGGCGCTCGAACTGATCCGCCACGACGCCGCCCATGTCATGGCGGAAGCCGTGCAGGAGCTATGGCCCGGAACCCAGGTGACGATCGGGCCGGTTATCGAGAACGGCTTCTATTATGATTTCAAGCGGGTCCATCCGGATACGCGGGAGGATTGGCCCTTCACGCCCGACGATCTGCCGAAAATCGAAAAGCGGATGAAGGAGATCATCCAGAAGAACGCGGCGTTCACAAAGGAAATCTGGTCGCGTGACAAGGCGCGTGACGTCTTCGCCGACAAGGGCGAGGCCTACAAGGTCGAACTGGTCGACGCGATTCCCGAAGGGCAGGATCTGAAGATCTATCGCCAGGGCGAATGGTTTGATCTTTGCCGCGGCCCACACATGGCCTCCACAGGTCAGATCGGTACCGCCTTCAAACTCATGAAGGTGGCCGGCGCCTATTGGCGCGGCGATTCGACGAAGCCGATGCTGACGCGCATCTACGGCACGGCATGGGCAACGCAGGAGGAACTTGACCAGTACCTGCACGTGCTCGCCGAGGCCGAAAAGCGCGACCATCGCAAGCTCGGACGCGAGATGGATCTCTTCCATTTCCAGGAGGAGGGGCCGGGCGTCGTCTTCTGGCACGGCAAGGGCTGGCGCATGTTCCAGACGCTGACGGCCTATATGCGCCGACGTCTGGCGGGCACCTACGAAGAGGTCAACGCGCCGCAGGTGCTGGACGCCTCCCTCTGGGAAACGTCCGGTCACTGGGGCTGGTATCAGGAGAACATGTTTGCGGTAAAATCGGCTTATGCTTTCACGCATCCTGAAGACAAGGAAGCCGACAACCGTGTCTTCGCGCTGAAGCCCATGAACTGCCCCGGGCATGTGCAGATCTTCAAGCACGGCTTGAAGTCCTATCGCGAACTCCCGATTCGACTTGCTGAATTTGGCCTCGTCCACCGCTATGAGGCATCCGGCGCCTTGCATGGGCTGATGCGGGTTCGTGGCTTCACTCAGGACGATGCCCACGTGTTCTGCACCGACGAGCAGTTGGCTGCGGAGTGCTTGCGCATCAACGAGCTCATCCTGTCGGTCTATGAGGACTTCGGCTTCAAGGAGGTCGTCGTCAAGCTTTCGACGCGTCCGGAAAAACGTGTGGGCGGCGACGCGCTTTGGGATCGCGCCGAAGGCGTCATGATGGACGTGCTGAAGACGATCGAGGAACAGTCAGGCGGTCGCATCAAGACCGGTATCCTGCCGGGCGAGGGCGCCTTCTACGGTCCGAAGTTCGAATACACGCTGAAGGACGCCATCGGTCGTGAATGGCAGTGCGGCACCACGCAGGTCGACTTCAACCTGCCGGAACGGTTCGGGGCCTTCTACATCGACCAAAATTCCGAGAAACAGCAGCCGGTGATGATCCATCGGGCCATCTGCGGTTCGATGGAACGCTTCCTCGGGATCCTGATCGAGAATTTCGCCGGCCACATGCCGCTGTGGTTCGCGCCGACGCAGGTGGTCGTTGCGACGATCACCTCGGATGCGGACGACTACGGCAGGGAGGTTGCAGCCGCCCTCAGGGATGCCGGGTTGCACGTGGAAACTGACTTCCGCAACGAAAAGATCAACTACAAGGTCCGCGAGCACTCGGTCACCAAGGTGCCGGTGATCATCGTCTGCGGCAAGAAGGAGGCTGAGGAACGCTCGGTCAACATCCGGCGCCTTGGTTCCCAGGCGCAGACCTCAATGGATCTCTCCGACGCGATCGCCTCGCTCTCTCAGGAAGCGACGCCGCCCGACATCATGCGCCGGATCGAGGCGAGGAGACTGGCCGTCTGAACGGACGTGACAGCACCGGTTGCTACCGGAGCTGTCACTCATCGGTTATCCAGAACCTAGCATAGTCCGCGGGGGCGGTGACGTTTGGCTTGCAGCCGTGAAAAGTGCGCCGTCGGCCGGGGCTCTGTGCCTAGTTCTGCCCGCGCAGGCTGGCGGCTGCTCCTGCCAATTCCGCGGTATCGCGCATCAGGACTTCCACCTCGATCTGCAGGCCGGCTTTGACAGTGAATTCCCGCTGATAGATCTTGTTCTTGTTGCGCGCCACCGCAAGGTATTCTCCTTCGGAAAGCACCATGGTGGAGAAGGCGCTGACGCTTTCGTTGACGATGTCGCCTGCAGCGGTGAGGACTGACCACGCAGTGTCCGCAATGGCTTCACCGCCGGGCTGCGAAACCAGCTTCAGGGTGATCGGCGCCGCGCGATGCTGCAAGACCACCTGAGTCAACTTGCCGGCCTCCACCTCGATGTCAGCGCGGACGACTGCATTGACGTCACCGTATTCGGAGACCACGTGGTAGGTGCCGGCATTGAGCCTGACAATCGTCTCCGGCTTTACATCCGCCATGACGAGCGCCCGATCACCGTTCTCCCGCGCCTCGGCGGAATAAACCGAGAAAGTCAGCTCTCTCGGTGGAATGGGTTGATCGTCTCCTGTCACCGCATTCAGAACGAAGCCACCTGCGTCGAGGACCAGGGTCTGTGGGGGGACGTCGCCGTCGGACGGCACCGTCAGTTTCTTGGTGACACCGGCGCGCCCGAACGCGCAGTTTACGAAGTAATCCCCCGGAGGAAGCTGGAAGGCTGCCGAGCCTCCTTCAGAAGTTGCGACAAGCGGCAGCTTGCCGTCTTCCCCGGCGATGGGGCTGAAGACCCGCCAAAATAGCCCTTCCTGCATGACGTCTCCGTCAGCAGTGAGCTTTGCGTCGAACCGCACGTCTCTCGAGCTGGCGATCGGGGAGCCTGCAGGGGAGGCCGTGAACGCATTCAACTTCGGCATCTTGGCAGTGCTGTCCAGTTGCCGGAAGCTCCTGAAAGGCTCTTCCTGACCGTGGGCGCTGAGCCCGAAACCGATGACTACCAAGGCGGCCAAAGGCAGGGGGGTCGGGAAGAAGGGGCGTGCCATGTTGTATCCGGTTGACTCTTCTTTTCTGAAGGGTCACTTCAAGACCAATGGCGAGGCAATTTCAAGGCCCTACCGCTACCGTTCGGTCCAATCGGGAATATTCAACAATGGAAAATGAGATGAAGCTTGTTGACTATCTGCGCGACAGGCACTCCACCCCGGTCGCCCAAATCGGGGAGCCGGGGCCTACGGAGGCGGAGCTGGAAGCCATGTTGACCAACGCGATTCGGGTTCCAGATCATGGTAAACTCGCTCCGTGGCGTTTCATCGTCTACCGAGGCGAAGTGTGCAGAAAGCTGGGTGAGAAGTTCCTCCAGCTATCCTTGGAGAGGACGCCCGAGATGGCTGATGTGGCCAGGGAGGCCGAATTGGTCCGCTTCACGCGCGCGCCGGTCGTGGTCGGCGTCATCAGCACCGCAGCGCCGCACGTGAAGATTCCCGAGTGGGAGCAGGTGCTTTCCGCTGGCGCCGTTTGCCTCAATCTGCTGATGGCTGCCAACGCACATGGTTATGT
>JAEYTV010000385.1 GCA_023433855.1 Pseudomonadota bacterium
GTCGCGCATCTGCCGTGGTTCGGGCAGCGGGGCCAAAAGTTCTACCGCATCCAGGGGGATCGTGAACCTGGCGTCGGAGCCATACCGCGAGAACAGCTCTCGCGCTTCATCCAGCGAAGCGTCACCCCCATCGATCAACGCGAGCATCGACTGAAAGCTATCAGGACGTCCGGCGTAGTCGACGGCCGCGCTGGTCAGGTCGAAGAGGCGATCGTGGCTATCATGTACAATGCCAATTCTCTGAGATCCACGGGAATTCCGGAACGTTGCAAGTTTCATCGCCTCCTCCAACTTGCGATTATATATATTTTGTGGTTGTATCGATATTTGAAAACGACCCGAATGGGAAGCGGGTTTTTCTGGGAGGAATGAAAATGACGAAATCAATCCGGGCGGCAGTCGTCGCCACTGCGCTGTTATCTGTATGGGCAAGTGGCGCGGCGGCGCAGACAAAGATAAGCATCGGTTGCACGGCCACCACCGATTGCGCCTCTGCCGCCGTGGCGGTCCAGGAGGGATTGTTCAAAAAGCACGGTCTCGACGTCACGATGACGTTGATCGGCATCAACTCCACTATACCAGCCGCCCTTCTTTCCGACTCGCTGCAGATCGGCGGTCCGACGCCACCCACCTTCTTGCAGGCGGTCGACGGGGGGCTTGATCTTGTCGCCGTGGCTGGCGCGAGTTCGACGGCACCGAGCACGGTTGATACGGTTGCCGTCGTCGCGACGCCCTCAAGCGGAATCGCGGAACCCAAGGATTTCGAAGGGAAGAAGGTCGGCACCCCCGGTATCGGCGCCTTCCTGCAGGTCTTGTTTTCCAAGTGGCTGATCAGCAACGGCGTCGACCCCAAGAAGGTGAACTTCGTCGAAGTTGGATTTCCAACGATGAACGACGCTCTGAAATCGAATGCCGTGGACGCGGTAATCACCGCAGAACCGATCATGTCCCGTATTCTGGCGAGCGGAACGGGGAAGGCCGTCGGTTACTTCCTCGAAAAACTGCCCGAGCGCCGCCCTCAGATTCTCTACGCGGCGACCCGTGCCTGGGCCGATGCCAATCCTGATGCCCTGGCGGCATTCCGGGCTGCGATCGAAGAAGGCGCGAAGATCACCAACGAGGACCCCGAAAAGGGACGTAAGGCAATATCTGAGTTTACCAAGATCCCGATGGATGTTCTTTCCAAACAGAAACTGACGACCTCCGATCCCAAGATCGAGCAGGAGCAACTCGACTGGTGGATCAACACAATGAACGAGCAGAACATGCTGCAGGGAACGCCGGATACGGCGACACTGATCCAGAAATGATCGAATTATCCACGAAGACAGGTTTGTTCGGCGACGGCACGCCAGGCTCTGACACCTTGAGCGAACGTGCAGCGGCCCTCATCGAACATGACATCCTGTCAGGGCTGTGGCCTCCCGGGGAGCGGCTTGGCATCCAGGCGCTTTCCGAACGTTACGGTATCGGGGCGACACCCCTTCGGGAGGGTCTGTCGCGGCTGGTCTCGCGGGGCCTGATATCGGCCGTGGGCCAGAAGGGTTTCCGGGTCGCGAGCGTCTCGGAAGCCGACCTCGCCGACATCACTCTAGTCCGGACCGCAGTGGAAACCACGGCGCTGCGCCTCTCGATCAGGAATGGTGGGGACGACTGGGAAGCCGGGATCGTCGCGGCTCTCCACCGACTTCTGCGGTCGGTGGAACGCGATCCCGAGAACATGTGGGAAGGGACACCCGAATACGACCGCCTGCACAAGGCCTTCCACCGTTCGCTTTTGGCAGCTTGCGGCTCGGAACGCCTGCTGCGGCTGCATGACGATCTCTATTATCAGGCCTACCGCTATCGGCGGGTAATGATGAGACGGCTTGCTTCTCGCCACAACACCGTTGTCGATGCACACAAGGCCCTCGCCGATATCGTCCTTGCGCGCGATCTGGTAAAGGCGGAGGCAGAACTTGCCAGCCATCTCGCCCTCAGCCTCGATGTCGTCTACGGGTCCCGGTCACCGAAGGGGGAGGCATGAACATGGCCGCCATAGCAGGTTTGCATGCACCCTGTCAGGAAGACGTGCCGCCGGTTATCAGTTTCGACAGGATCAGCCTATCCTACGGTGACCGGGTGATCATCTCGGATCTCAGCCTGAACGTCGGCCGAGGGGAGATCGTCTGCATTATAGGTCCTTCCGGCTGCGGCAAGACGACCGCCTTGCGCATGGCAGGCGGGCTCGTCCGACCAAGTGCCGGTGGGGTCAGATTGCTGGGCTCGCCACTCACGGCGCCCCGGCAGGACGTGGCGATCGTCTTCCAGGATTACGGTAAGGCACTGCTGCCGTGGCGCACGGCCGCAGCCAATGTCTCGCTCGCGCTGGAGGCGGCGGGCGTACCGCGCGGCGAGCGTCACGCACGCATCGGCCCGCTGCTGGCAAAGGTTGGTCTCGCGGGTCATGAGGAGAAGTATCCGTCTGAGATGTCCGGCGGGATGCAGCAGCGCATCCAGATCGCGCGATGCCTTGCGCAGGAGCCGGCCGTGCTTCTCATGGACGAGCCCTTCCGCGCCCATGACGCCATGACACGGCAGGGCCGGCAGGACGAAATGCTCTCGCTTGTTGCGGAAACAGGCACCACCGTATTCTTCGTCACGCACGATCTGGAGGAGGCCGTTTATCTTGGCGACCGAGTCATCGGGCTTTTGGCGAATCCCGGTCGTATCGGTATCGATCTGCCAGTCGCCCTGCCACGGCCCCGTAATCAGCTCGAGACGCGGGAGATGCCCGAGTTTCTGCGGCTGCGGCGCGAACTCTTCGACTTCATCGAGAAGGCGGAGCGATGACCGGCGGCTGGTGGAGGGGGCTGGTTGTCCCGCTGGCATTGCTGCTCCTGGCGGAACTCGCCATGCGTTCCGGTGGATCGGTCTCCATGTCACTTGCCGCCCCGAGCGACGTCATCGTGGCGCTTGGTCGCATCCTTGTGGACGGCAGCTTGATGGCCGCCACGCGGGACACGCTCGTTGCGGCGGGAGCCGGGCTTTTGCTCGGCGGGTTCCTGGGCCTGATCCTGGGCATACTCTTCGGGCTGGTGGAGGTCGTCGACCGCTTGATGGAGGTGACCGTCGAGGCTATCCGACCAATTCCGTCCGTCGCGGTGCTGCCGATCGCCATGCTCGTTTTCGGTTTTGGATATCGGATGGAGATTGCCATCGTTGCATTCTCCTGCCTTTGGCCGGTGATGATCATGACCCGGGCAGCGATGGCCGGCATCGAGCCACGTCTTCTCGAGGTATCCAGAGCACTGCGCCTCTCGACCGTCGATCGCGTGTTCAAGATCGTGCTGCCTGCCGCCCTGCCACGCATCATGGTGGCTTTCCGGCTTGCTGCGGCAATCGCCCTCGTTGTGGCCGTCACCGTCGAGATCGCAGTCAATCCGCTCGGGCTTGGTTATGGAATATTGGTGGCCCAACAGGCGCTTCAGCCGGATGTGATGCTCGCCTATCTGCTTTGGATCGGGCTTGTAGGTTGGGGACTGAACCTCTTGCTTTCGCTGGCGCAGCAGGGACTGTTCGGCCGTGCCGGCCGGGTGGAGGTGGCGAGATGAAAACCTGGCGTCTCTTGTGGCTAGCCTTGAGTTTCCTGGTTGCAATCCTGTTCGTCTGGGGCTGGCAGGTCCTGGCCGACAACCGGCTCGTCAGCCCGGTCTTCCTGCCCGGACCCGATCGGGCATGGCGCTCGCTTGTTGCCGGCTTCACCACAGGCGACCTCGGCGTAAAGTTCCTGTCCACCGTCGAGAGGATGTTTTGGGGCTGGCTGATAGCGTCCCTTTTCGGAATCGTCCTCGGCGCGGCCATAGGCACGTCTCCCCGGCTTCGCGCCTACTTGGCGCCGACGCTCGAATTCCTGCGTCCCTTGCCCGCCTCCGCAACGATACCGGTCGCGATCGCCATGCTGGGTCTGTCCGACGGGATGGTGCTGGCGGTGATCGCCTTCGGTGCGCTGTGGCCAGTGCTGCTCGCAACCGTCCATGGCTTCGCGGCCGTCGAACCACGGCTCTATGAAGTTGCGCGGGCGTTGAGGCTGTCCCGCCCTGCGGTGATCTTCAAGATCGCGCTCCCTTCGGCGAGTCCGGATATCCTTGCAGGCATGCGACTGGGCCTTACGGTGGCCCTCATCCTGTCTGTCGTCTGTGAGATGATCGCCGGGAGGGATGGGCTCGGCAACTGGATCCTGCTGTCTGCCCGGTCATTCCGTGCCCCTGACCTCTACGCCGGCGTGATCCTGCTCGGTTTGCTTGGATATCTCACGTCGATCGTGATCGGCACGGTGGAAGCGCGGCTCTTGTCGTGGCGACGCCGGGCGAGGTAGGCGCCGCAACACCACATGGTCTGATCTAGGCCGTCATCTGGAGGATTAAGTCATGGGGAAATGGCAATACACCAAAGGGCTGCATGCTCTCGGCGACGGTTCCTGGGCGTATCTGGTTCCGGACGGTTCCTGGGGATGGAGCAATTCCGGTCTGGTGACGGATGGTGAGGCATCCTTGCTGGTCGACACACTCTTCGACCTGAAGCTGACAGGAGAGATGCTGGAGACCCTGCGCGCCTCCATCCCCGCTTCGGCCAAGATCGACGTCCTCGTCAACACACACGCGGACGGCGATCACACGTTTGGCAATCAACTCGTGGAGGGAGCGCGCATCATCGCGACCCAGGGGACAGTGGAGGATTTTGCACGCTTCGATCCCGCAGTTCTGGAGAATGTCTGCCTTAACGCAGAGCAGTTCGGAAGCGCCGGTGTTTTCATGCGCGAGTGTTTTCGCCCCTTCGACTTCTCCGGGATTGTACTCACGCCGCCGACGGAAACCTTTTCCGGCACCCTCGATATCATGGTCGGCAGCAAGAAGGTGCAACTCATCGAGGTCGGGCCGGCGCACTCGCTTGGAGACGCGCTGATCTACGTCCCCGACGACAAGGTTCTCTACACGGGTGACATCCTGTTCACCGAAGGAACTCCGATCGCCTGGTACGGTCCGGTCAAACGCTGGATCGACGTCTGTGACAGGGTTCTGGATATGGACGTCGAGACGATCGTCGCCGGTCACGGTCCGATCTCGACCAAGGATGACGTCCGCCGGATGCGCGACTATCTCCTCTACATCACCGAGCAGGCTCGTCCGCTCTACGACGCCGGATTGGACTATCTCGAGGCCGCCTACAGACTCGATCTTGGACAATATCGGGATTGGAACGATGCGGAGCGGGTCGTTGTCAGCATGCGTACCCTGTTCGACGATTTCGATGATGCGCCCACCCGCCCGGTCCGGGTGCCGATGCCCTATTTCAGCGAGATGAAGAGTTTCCGGCACCATCTGGGACGTGGGCCGGTCCATGAGGCTTATTGCAGGGCCTGCGAGCAGGCAAGGGGCTTCGCCGCGACAGAGCTCTAGCCGGAATGGCACCGGTAGCCGCTGGTGGTATTTCCCTCAGGCTCCATCCTGTCGAGTGAGGATGGCACGCAACTCCGTTTTCAGCACCTTGCCATAGGCATTCTTGGGAAGGTCCGGCAGGAATATGTAGTGTTTGGGTCGTTTGAAACGGGCGATGTTTTCCATGCAATGGGCGTCGAGTTCCATTTCGGGAAGGGACTTCCCACCCTCGGGGACAACGAATGCCACCAGGATTTCCCCCCATTCCGCATCCGGCTTGCCGACCACTGAAACCTGCGACACCGAGGGATGGCTGAGCAGCACCTCTTCCACTTCCCGCGGATAAATGTTCGTTCCTCCCGAAATGATGACGTCCTTGGAGCGGTCGTGCAGCGTTACGAAGCCGTCGGCATCCATGGTGCCCATGTCGCCAGTCCGCAGCCATCCGTCGCGCAGCGTCTCCCGGGTCGCAGCGTCATTCTGCCAATACCCTTTCATGACCGGCGCGCCCAGAACGAGGATCTCGCCAACTTCTCCGCGCGCGCATTCCTGCCCGTTCGCGTCGGTGACCATGACCTCCACCGAAGACTGCGCACGTCCAACAGATCCCAGTCGCGTCCGCCAGTTTTCATTACTGCGGTCCGCCACCAGTTCTCTTGCGAGGGCAGTAATGGTCATCGGGCTTTCGCCCTGGCCGTAGATCTGAACGAAGCGGGGGCCGAATAGATCCACCGCCTCAAGGATATCCGCGACATACATCGGCCCGCCCCCATAGACGAGTGTCTTAAGGCCTTGGCCGCGATATCCGCTTTCCTTCGCCTCGGCCACCATACGCCGGACCATGGTCGGCGCCGCGAACATGCAAAGCCGTCCAAGCTCTCTCCCCAGGCCTGCAATCTCGGCCGGATCGAAGCCGCGTGACTTCGGCACCACGTGCCGCGCGCCGCGCATCACGAACATGAAATTGTACAGCCCTGCACCGTGCGACATGGGGGCTGCATAGAGGATCGCGTCGTCGTGCTCGACAGCATCAACGTCCACAAAGTAGCTGAGTGCCATCGCCTGGATGTTGCGGTTGGTGACCATGACACCCTTCGGTCGTCCGGTGGTGCCGGAGGTGTAGAACAGCCAAGCGAGGTCGTCCTCTCCACGTGCCATTGGTCGAGCGATCGGATGCGCTGTGTAGAGTGCCGAAAACACGGGGCCGTCAGCGTTGATCACTTGCACTTTCTCAGCGTCAAGCAAGCCTGCCAGGCTGTCGCTCGACGTGCCGGACGTCACCACGACTTTCGCTTGCGCGTTCTCCAGCACCCACGCGACTTCCTTGACGTGGAGCTTGACATTGATCGGAACGACAACGGCACCGGCAAACCAGGCTCCATAGAGGATGTCCAGATACTCGACGCGATTGTCGAGAAAAATGGCCACGCGATCGCCAGCGACGACGTCGAAGGCATCTCGAAACCCGGCAGCTAGGCGGGCGGCACGATGAGCAAATTCGCTGTAATTCGCGACAAGACGGTTGCCGGACATGAGCGCGGGTGCGTCAGGATAAAGTTGAGCCGCCCGCTCGAGCCATAGTGCGGGGTTCATCGGGTCACCTTTACCGGCTCAAGGATGGAGCAGTAGTTGGCGACGCCAGAGCCACCCATGTTAAACACGCATCCAAGGGTCGCATCCCTGCGCTGCATGGCGCCAGCCTGGCCTGTCAACTGCCGCGCGGCCATCACATGCATCGACACCCCGGTTGCGCCCACAGGATGGCCCTTTGCTTTCAGGCCACCCGAAAGATTGATTGGCAAGGGGCCATCCGCCATCACGACACCGTCTTCGATGGCTTGCCGGCCGCGGCCCCGGGGCACCAGTCCCATTGCCTCGTAGATGAGCAATTCGGCGATCGTGAAGCAGTCGTGAACCTCTGCGAAATCGAGATCGTCAACGGTGACGGCAGCCTGAGTGAAGGCGCGGCGGAACGCTTCGGCCGGCCCTTCGAACGCAAGCAGATCCCGTCTCGACATGGGCAGGAAATCATTGACCTGCGCGGCGGAACGGAAACCGACCACATTGGCAAAATCGGCGGAAGCATCATCGCGAACCATGACCAGGGCGGCTGCGCCGTCGCTGATCAGGGAGCAGTCCGACATGCACAGCGGGGCGGCAATCATCGGGTTCTTGTCGCTAACCCTATTGCAGAAGTCGACGTCCAGCGGCTTCTGGAGATGCGCGAGTGGATTGTTCATGGCGTTAGCGTGATTTTTTGCCGCGATCTGTGCGAGCGTCAGCGAGTGGTCGCCATAAGACTGGAAGTAGGAGCTTGCAAAGCGCGCAAATACCTCCGGAAAAGACACACCTTTTTCCTCCTTCTGATAGGAGGCGCCAGATAGTGATACTGTGACACCGGCGGTATCCTTGGCCGTCATCTTCTCTGCGCCGACGACAAGGACGGTCTTTGCGTCTCCCGAGCGGATTGCGTTGCGGCCGGCGTAAACTGCCGCGGATCCGGAAGCGCACGCATTCTCAACGCGGGTCGCAGGCTTGAAGCGGAGGCTGTCGTCCAATCCCAAGACGAGTGAGGAAGGAAAGCCGTCGCTGACCAAGCCCGAATTAAAGTGGCCGATATAGATCGCATCGATTTCGGCCGGCCCGATTCCGGCGGAATCAAGAGCTTCTGCTGCGGCGTCGAGGATCAGGTCCTCCAGCGTCTTTCCCTCCAAGCGCCCGAACTTCGTGTGACCCCATCCGACAATATGAGCGTCCATTGCCATTCCTCCTCACGGTGACGAGATTTTTCTACAGCTTTGACTGCGGTCATGCATATTCGTGCAACTACGCTATTTGGGAGGGGCGCGATGGATGATGCCGAATTCGGTTTCCACCATGCACCGATCGGTCTGGTTCTCACGCGGCACAGGATAATCGGCCACTGCAACGCTCGATTCGCCGAGATGTTCGGCTACGCGATCGGTGAGCTTCAGGGAAGATCCATTTCCCTTCTTTATCCATCGGAGCGGGAGTTCGCGGATGTTGGCAGATGGGCTCTCCGGGCCATGACCGACGGCCTGCCGTACGAGGATCAGCGTCTCATGAAGAGACGCAATGGCGACCATTTCTGGTGCCATGTGCATGGTCGATCCACGACGCCCGACAACGTCTATGACCGATGCGTTTGGTCCTTCACGGATCTTTCAAGCGCAAGACCCGCGGTCCAGTTGACACGTCGAGAGCGGGAAATTGCCATGTTTGTCATTGACGGCATGTCCAACAAGGAGATCGCCAGACAACTCGGCGTCTCACACCGGACGATTGAGGCCCATCGCTCCCGAATGATGCGGAAGCTCAAGGCGGGTAGTTCGGCCGAACTGCTGTCGATTCTTGCGGGCCTTCCGGGACTGGTGAAGTCAGAATGATCGCCAGGCCTGCGGACATGCAATGCGATGAAGAACTGGCACCTGTGACATGCATGCTCTCGATACTGTGACGAACTCCGCTATATCTCCCCGTTGGCAAATGGGGCGCATATGACATCGATACTGGATGAAGGTCACACCTGCTGGCGTGTGCGACAGGCAGAACGGCTATCCGTGATCGTCGACGCAGCGGATTTTTTCCGGCACGCCCGAACTGCGATGATGAAGGCCGAGAGCACGATCTACCTGATCGGCTGGGACTTCGACACTCGGATCGACCTCGTGCCGGATAGCAACGATGACGATACGCCCGAAAAACTGGGGAAGTTCCTGAACTGGCTCGCGGATCGTAGGCCCGATCTGGAGATCCGCATCCTCAAGTGGGACGTTGGACTGATAAGCTCGATCACACGGGGAGAGACGCCATTCTACCTGTTGAGCTGGATGTTCTCCAGGCAGATACACCTGAAGCTGGATAGCGCCCATCCACCACTGTCTGCCCATCACATGAAGCTGCTGGTGATTGATGAACGTGTGGCTTTTTGTGGTGGCATCGACAT
The DNA here is from genome assembly GCA_023433855.1 of Pseudomonadota bacterium. Taxonomy (GTDB): domain Bacteria; phylum Pseudomonadota; class Alphaproteobacteria; order Rhizobiales; family Rhizobiaceae; genus Neorhizobium. The sequence goes on from JAEYTV010000385.1 coordinate 9,385, forward strand.
GACGGTCGGACGCTGGGATACACGTGAGCATCTCGAGAAGGACAAACGACGACGCTCACCGATGGGATTTGCTCAGGGGCCGTGGCACGACGCGACTACCTGTATGTCTGGTCCCGCAGCGGCGGCGCTGGCCGACCTCGCGCGGACGAGATGGGAACGGGCCACGGGCGAGACGCTTAGGCCTCCGGCCATATCTTCCGATCCGTGGCCTGATGAGCTCGAGGTAGATTACCGCGAGATCAATATCGGTATCTCGAGGACACTGCCGCAGCACGGTGAGCAGGCGCAGGTCTGCGAGATCGAAGCGGCCAAACTGGCGATCATCCATGCGGCCAGAGAGAGCCTCTACATCGAAAGCCAGTATTTCGCTTCGCGTCGTATCGCCGAAGCCATTGCGAACAGGTTGAAGGAACCCGACGGCCCCGAAATTCTGGTCATCAACCCTGAGGGGGCCGACGGCTGGCTGGAAGCGAAAGCGATGGATTCGGCTCGTATCCGCCTGATGAAGTTCGTTCAACAGGCCGACCAATTCGACCGGTTTCGCATTCTGTATCCGGTGAATGATGCTGGCTCACCGATCTATGTACACGCCAAGATCATGATCGCCGATGATTGCATTCTGAAGCTGGGCTCAGCCAACCTCAACAATCGGTCCATGGGCTATGACAGCGAATGCGATATCATTGTCGAAGCCGAGCCCGGGGAACCGAAGGTGGCCGATAAGATAAGGGCTCTGCGCAACTCCCTTCTTGCAGAACATCTGGGGCGTTCTCCGTCGGAGGTCGACGAGAGAATCAGCGTCAGCGGGTCATTGATCAAGGCTGTAGAGAGTTTGAACAGGCCGGCGGGGCGGGGCCTGAGGCCGGTCAAGATGCGCGAACTGACAGCTGATGAGGAAATGATCGCCGAGTCCGACATGGCAGACCCCGAGATGCCTTCAAGC
>JAEYTV010000459.1 GCA_023433855.1 Pseudomonadota bacterium
GCGCTGGCCAGCGCAGTGCGGGACGCCGGTGGCGCCTTCATCGAATGCCCGGTTGGCGGCACCACGGGTCCGGCACGGGCGGGACAACTGATTGGGCTGGTGGGCGGCGAGATTGCAAATCTGACACGGGCGCTGCCGGTCCTTGAGAAGCTGTGTCGTCGCATCGAACATATAGGCCCGATCGGTCATGGCGCACTCGCCAAGCTGGCGATCAATCTTCCGCTCGTTGTTTTCTGGCAGGCCCTCGGCGAGGCGTTAGCGCTCGCACGGCCGCTCGAAAAGGACGCCAAGTGGATGATTCAGCTGTTCACCGAGACCGCAGGCGGCGCGAACGTGCTCAAGGTCAAGGCACCGGCAGTTGCGGCCGCTCTGGAGGGAAATCCTGACGTCGCCGCAACCTTCGACATCGACGCGATGCGCAAGGATCTTCGTATGATGCGTAGCGAGGCGGCAGCCCTTGGCGTCGCGCTACCTGTAGCCTCACAGGCGCTCGCCGTGTTCGATGAAGCCGCCGCGGTCGGCCTCGGCTCCCGCGACTGCGGCTATGCGCCTGCGTATTGGGCTTCGCGGAAGGGCGACCAGCTGCCACCGGACTGACCCCTTCGGGTCGAGACCGATCCCATGAGCGGCCACCGGGTCTAGACTGCAAACCTAGGCAGATTGGACCGGAGGTGGGCCGCAGCGAAGCAGCACCTCACCGGGCTACGCTGAACGTGATTTAGGAGCCCGCCCTTTGGGACCTTGAGATCAGCGTCTGATCATCGACCACGGACAGCGCGTGCATCATGCCGAGGGTGGTGGAATCGAAGATCTCTATCCCAAGCCGGCTCCCCAGCGGTGCAATGAGCCTGTTGCCCGCGAGGTTGGTACTCCAGATCAGCGCCGCCTCGACATCTGCCCGCTCCACCAGCCGGGCTACGTGATGCTCTATCCTGTCGGCGGAAACGCCGGCCGCTTCGAAATTCTCGGTGATCTCAAGATTTTCCACCGCCGCGATCTCGATGCCCTGCCGGCCGAAGTTTTCCTGCAGGCGCCGGCCCTCGCCATCATCTCCCTGGGCAAGAAGAGCAATGCGCGAAATGTTCCGGCTGCGAAAAAGCTCCACCGTGGCGAGCGCCGTGGTGGTCGCCACGATCCCGGTTTCTGCCTCGATCATGGCGCAAAGCCGCTTGTCAGGCTCGAAGCCCAGCAACGCACCCCGCGTCGCATTCCAGAGGATGATGTCGGGCCGTGCCTGCGCCAGCATTCCGGCCGCCTGCCGAAAGGGTGCGAGATCATAGCCGTCAGGCGGGTGCCCGGAATAGGGCACGCGGGAAAAACAGGCATCGAGATGCGGAAATGCCTCCAGCACCGATCGGGCGACGCGTTCGACTATGCGGTTCGAGGATGGCAGTATGATGCCGAGGGCGCGCGGCATCGCCTGTGTCTGCGCGATCATTGCTGGCGCACCACGATGGCGCGTGCGGTCGACCAGCTTGCGGTCCAGCGCTCGCCCGGCTGCGGGCTTTGCGTGCCCGCCTCCTCGACCGGCACGGAGACAACCAGTTCCTGCCCGTCCTCGATGCCGAGCCAGATCGACAGCGCCTGCCCCTTGAACACGCTGCGCAGCACCGTGCCCGAGATGGCGTTGACATCAGATGCCCTCTCTCCGGGCGTCATCCTTATGCTTTCGGGCCGGATGGCGACGGCGCCGTGATCGCCCTTCATCAGCTCGTTGGGCACGCTGCTTTCGAACATGATGCCGTTCCCGCCCCTCAGAACGGTTGTCTGCGAACTCTTTTCGACCACGGAGGCGGCAAGGAAGTTCGACGTCCCGATGAAATCCGCGACGAAATGCGAGACCGGTCGCTCGTAGATCATCCGGGCCGCGGCCACCTGCTCGATACGGCCACCGCGCATGACGGCGATCTGGTCGGCCAGGATGAGCGCCTCTTCCTGGTCATGGGTGACGAGGATGGTGGTGAGACCAAGCTCGTTGCAAAGCTGGCGGAGCTCGATCTGCATGTCTTCGCGCAGCTTCCTGTCCAGAGCGCCGAAAGGTTCGTCGAGCAGCAGAACCTGCGGCTGATAGACGATGGCGCGGGCAAGGGCGACCCGCTGCTGCTGGCCGCCGGAAAGGGCAGCCGGCATGCGATCCCCGAAGCCGGAAAGACGCGCAAGGTCGAGCGCCCTGCTCGCTCGCCTCTCCGTTTCCATCCGCGAAACACCGCGCATGGACAGGCCGAAGGCCACGTTTTCAAGCACCGTCATGTGCGGAAACAGCGCATAGTTCTGAAACAGCATGCCGAGATTGCGACGATGCACCGGAAGGCCGGTAATGACCTCGCCGTCGATATGGATATCGCCCGATGTGGGCTGGATCAGCCCGGCAATCATGCGTAGCGTCGTCGTCTTGCCGCAGCCGGAGGGGCCAAGCAGAGCCAGGATCTCGCCGCTTTTGGCTTCGAGATTGACGTTGCTGACCACATGGTTCGTGCCGTATGCGCGGCTCAGGCCCGTCAGCCTGACATTGCCGCCATGATTGCTGGAAATCCTTGCTGCAGTGTTCATGTGTTCTCTCTTCGTCATGCCGCTGGAACGGCCGACCCTCAGGGGACCGGCCGCGCCGAAATGGACCGTTGTCAGACGGCGAAGATTCCGTTCATCTTCTCCGTCCAGCCGGAACGCTTGGCGTTGATGAATTCCCAGTCGGGCGTGAACAGCCCACGCTTGTCCATTTCCTCTAGGGGATAGGCGATGTATTTCAGCGTTTCAGCCGAGAACTCGATGCCGGACACGGGAGGCGCGGTCAGCGCGAACTCGCTGAAGCTCTTCTGCACGGCAGGTTCCAGCATGCGGTTCATGAAGGCCACGGCCAGATCCCTGTTGGGTCCACCCTTGACCAGCACCTGGCAATTGTTGCCTGCAAAGCTGCCTTCCTGCGGGAAGCACATGGTGACCGGCGCGCCCTTCGCCGTGTAGGGATAGATATATTTCGACAGTTCCAGCAGGCCGAAATCGGCCTGGCCCTGCGCCACCTCGTTGGCGGCCTGGGGGCCGTTGTCGAACAGGTTCATGATGTTGGGCTTGAGTTCCGCCACCTTGTCGAAACTGTCATCGACGAGATACTGCGCCTCGGCGAACGGCTTTCCCGATTTTACGGCAGCCGCAACGATCAGGAAGAAGACCGAGGGCGTGTTCTTCGGGCTGACGAGCTTCAGCTTCCCGGCATAATCCGGCTTCCACAGATCGGCATAGCTTGGCGGCGGCGTCACCGAGGCGTTGTGGAACATGCGGGCGACGGAGATCGCCAACGCCGTAGCCCAGCCGTCGAAGGCGAAGCGCGGATAGAGATTGGCCAGGGCAGGCATGTCGCTGGTCGGCAATTGCTCGATCAGCCCCTCGGTCTTGCAGATCGGGATTGCCACGTCATCGATGAACATGACGGAGAATTTCGGGTTGTCCTTGGTGGCCCGCATCTTGCCGACATTGGCGAGCGTAAAGCCTTCTTCGGCCGTGATCTTGCAGCCGAAGTCGGCTTCGAATTTCGGGATGATCTCCCTCTTGACGAACTCGCCCTGGGAGCCGCCCCAGATGCCGATCTGGATCTCCTTGCCCTGCGCCCAGCCGTTCCTGACAAAGCCCATGGGGGCAGCCAATGGTGCGCCAAGGGCTGCGGCGCCGAGCGCGAGTTTACCGAAATTGCGTCGTGATATCGTAGTCATGGCAATGTTCCCTTGTTGTGATTTTCGATGAAAGAGGGGTGGATCAGCTCGCGAGCCTTGCGAGGCTGATGCCGAAGACTTTTTCGATGACGAAGACGAGGAAGAGCGCGAAGAAGATCATCAGCGAGGCGATTGCCGCGATCGAGGGATCGAAGGACCGCTCGATGACCGTGTAGAGATAGAGCGGCACCGGAAAGTGATTGCCGTCCGCCAGCCACATGGAAATCGGATAGTCGTCGAACGAGACGATGAAGCAGAAGATGCCGCCGGCCAGGATGCCTGGACGGACCTGGGGCCATATGATCTTCGTCGCCACCACATGCGGCGCCGCACCCAGCACGGCTGCAGCGTCCTCCAGGTTGCGGTTGGTCAGCACGAAACTCGCCGAGACCGAGCGGATGACATAGGGCAGGCAGACGACCGTGTGCCCGATCACCAGCTGCAGCATGGTCGCTCGGCTGCCGAGCATGGAGAACAGCTGCAGCAACGCAACCCCGGTGACGATCAGCGGCACGATGAGCGGCGACAGGATGATGCCGAGGATCACCTCCTGGCCACGAACCTGGAAGCGTGTCAGGCCGGCGGCACAGGGAATTCCGAGAACCAGGGATACCGCCGTGACGATCGCTGCGAGCTGCAGCGAGAACAGGAAGCTGCCCCGCGCCTCCGGATTGGCAAGTACGGCGCCATACCATTTCAGCGTGAAGCCCTGGGGCGGGAAGACGATGTATGGCGTGTCGGAAATCGACATCAGGAGCGGTACGATGAGCGGTGCGACCACCATCAGAAGAATGATGCCGACGGTGATCTTCAGGAGGGGGCTGACGGTTTCGTTCAAGATGCGTCCCCCTTAGCGTGTAGTCGCCGTCCAGCGCGCGAAGCGCCGGTTGACGATCCTAAGGAAGACGAGGTTTGAGCCGAGCACCATGGCGATCAGCAGGGTCGAGATCGCCGCACCGAAGGGCCAGTCGTTCAGCGTCAGCATCTGCTGCTCGATGAGCGTGCCGAGCAGGGGAGAGAAGTTGCCGCCGAGGATCTGCGGTGTGACATAGGCGGCGGCGCTCAGCGAGAACACCAGCGAGACGCCGACGGCAAGGCCGGGAAGGCTGAGCGGCAGGATGATGCGCAGGAAGACGGCGAGACGGGTGGCACCGGCGATCCGCGCCGCCTCCTCCACCGTCCGGTCGATGCGGCCGATGGCACTGGCCAGCGGCATGACCATGAAAGGCAGGTAGACGTGGACGCAGGCAATCAGCACTGCCCATTCAGTATAGAGGAGCACCGGCGGATTGGTGATGCCGACCCCTTTCAGGAGCCAGGCCAAAGCACCGGTCTTGTTGAGGATCGTCTGCCAGCCATAGGAGCGCACCACGACATTGACGAGCAGCGGCGCAAGAATGGTGATGGTGACGAGGCGGGCCAGCGACGGACCGCCAACGGCGATGGCAATGGCCAGCGGGTAGGCGAACAGCGCGGCAAGCAGGCTTGTCAGCAACGCGAGGCGGATGGTTCGCAGGAGGATGCGGAAATAGAGATCGCTCGAGAACAGCCTGACATAGTTTTCCAGCGTGAAGCCTTCCACTATCACGCCTTCGACGCTGCGGGCGGTGACGCTGAGATGCACCATCGTCAGCACCGGCCAGAGAAACCAGACCGCCAGGAAGAGCAGTGTCGGCGCAACCAGCAGGTAGCCCGTATACCGGGTGCTGGCGAACAGGCTCCAGACCCTTTCGGCAATGCGCATCACCGGCCCATCGACATGCTCAACTGTCAGCTGCGCATGGGAAGGCTCCGGCGTGGACGCAGATATGCTCTCCACGCGGCTCATGGTTTCATCCTGTCGTAATCGCGGCTTTATGCGCCCGTTCCCTTGTTTCTTGACAGGGATGTTGTGACAAAAGCCCATTGCCGTCCATCAGAGATTGGATAATAGTCCATTCGAAAAATTAGAATGGACGGACCATGCGCGCTTCGCTTGTTCCCGCTTCCCTGCGCTATGTCGATCAGGTCGCGCGTTCCGGCTCGATCCAGAAGGCCGCCAAGGAACTCAACGTCGCAGCCTCGGCGATCGACCGGCAGATCCTGTTGCTGGAACAGGACATGGGTGTCGAGCTTTTCGAACGGCTGCCGCGCGGCATGCGGCTGACAGCAGCCGGGGATGCGCTGGTGACAATGGCTCGGCGCTGGCGCTCGGACGAGCGGCGCGTCGCCAACGACGTCAAGCTTCTGCAGGGCATCGACCAGGGACATGTCCGGCTCGTGGCCATGGACAGCCACGCCAATGGTTTCCTGCCGCGCCTTGTCAAGCGCCTGTCGGTCGAGCATCCGCGCATATCGCTGGAAGTGGAAATCGCCAGTCCCGACGATGCGCTGAGCGGGCTTCTTGCGGGCGAGGTCGACATTGCGGCGATCTTCAATCTTTCCCCACGCCGGGACGTGCATGTGCTCTGGAGCGCGGAACTGCCGTTCGGATGTGTTCTGGCACCAAGCCACCCCCTGGCACGCCACGAAACGGTCAGCCTGCAGGAAGTGGTGAGCCATCCCATCGTGCTGCAGAGCCGGGCGCTGATGATCCGGCGGTATCTCGATGCGCGCTATGGCTGGCTTTTCACCGATCCGCAGAAGGCCGTGGTGACCAACTCGCTGCAACTGGTGAAGCAGCTTGCCCGCAGCGGCTGCTATGTCGCCTTCACGTCGGAACTCGATGCGGCGCCGGAGATCATCGAGGGAACGCTGGTGTTTCGCGCAGTGCGGGATAAGGGCGCCGATCCCCAGGCCGTCAGCATCGCGGTCGATGCCCGCAGGCCCGTCTCGCGGGTCGGCCGCATCGTCGCGGAAATCATCATCGACGAGGTGCGCGCCTCGCTGGAGAAGGTCAGAAGCGGAAAGCCCGCACGTGCGGACCAATCTCCGGACCGGTGATGTCAGGTTAACTTGGTGGAGCAGTTTCTCGGAGGGTGATGTCAGGTGAACTTGGGCTGAAACGTGGGGCTATTTCGCGGTCACGAGCAACAGTCCCGTCGACTACAAGCGCCATCGTTTTCCTCCCTAGACCGCTCATGCGGTCTGGCTTCCCTGGCCCAGTGGAAGGGCGTCGCCGGATTCTTCGCCTGATCACTCCGAAGCATGCCCGATCCGTAGCTGCGACACTTGGCCTGACATCACCCTCAGGATGATGCGCAGCGCCGCGGCCGCACCCAGCCGCACGCCCTCCCCGTAGCCTCCCGAACGCTGGCGGTATTCGAAGAAGCAGCGGCAGCGCGTCTGGGGCCTGCAAGATTGTGCCTATGCGTCCCGCCTGTTGGATCTCGCGCGTCGGCGATCGAACCCCGTCGGGCTCAGCCGCCTGCCGCTCATACACGCGGTATCGGCCTATATAACCGCGGCTTCAATTCCGTTGCTCGTACAAGGGTCTATTCTTTGGACATAGGCGATATCAAGAAACGAGGAGAAGCGTAATGACAAAGGTTCTTATTGTTCTTTCCGCTGCCGACAAATGGACGCGCGCGGACGGTTCCATTTACGAGTCGGGTGTCTGGGCGCAGGAGTTCGTCGATATCGACGCGGCGTTCGTGAAGGCCGGATATCAGGTCGACCTGGCAAGCCCCGGCGGCGTGGCTCCGACGATGGACAAGAAAAGCCTCGACCCGAAGGTCGTCGGCAACGACGTCGCCACACAGATGCGTAGCTATCTGGCAGCGAATGCTGAGCGGATCGAGCATCCGCTGGTCCTCGCCGATATCGATGCAGGCAGCTATGACGCTGTGGTCGTGCCAGGCGGCCATGGTCCGGTCGAGGACCTCTACAAGGATCCGGACATGGGCCGGGTGCTGGTCGATGCCGACAAGCAGGCAAAGGTGATCGCCGCCGTGTGCCACGGCCCCGCCGCTTTCCTCGCCGCCCAGGACGAAGATGGCCAGTGGCCGTTTGCCGGCCGCCGGATGACCTCACTCAGCGACGAGGAAGAGATCGCGTTCGGGACTGCCGACAACGCGCCGTGGCTGCTTGCCGCCACACTCCGAAACAAGGGCGCGCAGTTCGAGCAAGGTCCGAACTGGGGTGTCTTCGTGGTTACCGACGGCAACCTGATGACCGGCCAGAACCCGCAATCATCCTCGAAGTTGGCCGAAGCGGTTATCGAAGCGCTTAGTAAAGGTCGGCGCGACCGGAACAATGACCAGTGACGGGCTTACGCCCACAACCGTCGGCCGCGAGGGCCCGTCATACGGCGCAACATCGTTTTAGCTTTGGACAACTTTCATGGCATAATCGACCTTTGGATTGTTCTGGCCCATTATTTACGCAACGAGGTGTTTGCGTCCTGGCGCTTCAATCCGGCAAAGCTCTTCTTGCCCCGGGTCGGCAAGTCTCGTCTATGGCGGCCTTGCCGTTGGGGAGTGGAGCTTCGATGGACGCGGAGAAACGTAGCGAAATACGGTCTGGCAGCCGAATCCTCTCGGTACTGCAGGCCATGAACCGGGAGCCATATTCCACCATTCAATCGCTCCATGGGGCGACAGGCCTTCCAAAGCCGACCTTGGTGCGCATTCTCAAGACGCTGCAGGCCGATGGCTTCGTCCGGAACGACCGCCGTCGGCAGGCGGGATACCAAATCACGTCGCTCGTCACGTCGCTGAGCAACGGCTTCCATGGCGATCCGCTGGTGGTTGAAGCGGGGCGGGCCTGGGCGATCGGGCTGAGCGCACAATTCAAATGGCCGGTGGCTATTGCTGTCTTTGACGGCTCCAGTGCCGCGGTGATCCGCTATTCCACCGTGTGCGACAGCCCGGTTTCCCCCTTTCACATGACAATCAATATGCGCCTCAGCCTTTTTACGAGGGCGCTCGGACGGGCCTATCTGGCGGCATGCGACGACGAATTTATCGCCAATCTGCTGGAGAAAATGGCGGACAACAACGAGCTTGAAAGCGCGGAGGCCCGGGCGCCCGACGTCGTAGCGCGGATGGTGCGTATAACTCGCGAGCGCGGGTATGCGATGCGTGACCCCAAAGTGGAGCCACGCACGTCCGACACAGTCGCCGTCCCGATTTTCGCCCGCGGCGCGGTGCAGGCGAGCCTCAGCATCACCTATTTCCGCAGCGCAATGAACTCCTTCGGCTCGCACAAGAATTTCGTAGACGCTCTGACGGAAGCCGCCACAGCCATCGGTGCGGAAGTGGATCGCCTGCAGGCCATTCGGGATCGCAGCACCGGTGCCTTCTGAGGTAAGTAATAGTTCACCACGCCAGGGCAGAGCAACACGAAGGTAAGCGTGATCGCGCGGTCCGCGAACGTCATCAGACGACCGCGCTCGAAGAGCCACGCTCCGGCCGGTTCCCCTTAGCAGAAGTTTTGCGGTTGTCGCAGGACAGGAGAACGTCCCCCGGTCAGACAGGACACGCAATACGAAAGTGGCCCGGAAATCTGAGCCACCTCTGACGTTATCACGTTGTCGCCACCTCACCCAGAAGGGCGTTTGCGGGTGCTATTTGAGACCCATCTTGCTCAGAAGAGTGTCAAAGTGGTGATATTCCTGCTTGAGCACATCGGTGATCTCAGCCGCGGGCATGAATTTCGGCCTGATATCGACCCGCGCAAACTTGTTTCGAACTTCAGGCTCCTGAATGGCGGCCTGAAGCGCATTTCCGAGGCTTGCCAACACTTCAGGCGGCGTTCCCGCTGGTGCCATCACCATCTGGCGTCCCGTGCCGCGGACGCTGGGATGGCCCAGTTCGGCGAGGCTTGGGACGTCGGGAAATTCCTCCATCCGCTCAGCTCCCGGCAGTGCCAGCGGTATCATCGTGCCTTGCCTGACTTGCCCGATTGTGGATGCTTCCAGCATGAAGTGTACGTCACCGGACAAGACGGCCTGAACCACTTGGGTCGCACCGGTATAGGGGATGTGGTTGGCTTCGATACCGGCTGACGCCAACAGGTCGGCGATCGCAATGTGACCGGTCGAGCCAATGCCAACCGACCCGTAATTCAGCTCCCCCGGATGGGCTTTGGCATAAGCGACGAAGGACTCGAAACTGCTCAGCTCGGGCATTGCCTTCGTTGCGGCAAGCATGCGGGGTGCTTCACTGACGTTTGCGATAGCCACTAAGTCATTGAGGGGGTCAAAGCCGACATCAGACAGATGCGGCGACATGGTGATGATCGCATTTCCGGCTAGCAACAGGGTTGCACCATCGGGCGTCGCACGGGCTGCTCGTTCAGCACCGATGGTACCGCCGCCGCCGCCGACATTTTCCACGATGAACGTTGCGGTGAAGCGCTTTGACAGCTCCTCGGCGACGATTCGGCCAACGAGGTCAGCGGCGCCTCCGGCCGCGTAGGGCACGATCAACGTGACTGTGTCGGCGGGATATTTCTCTTGCGCAATGGCCGGGGCCCCAGCACAGACAACCGACGCCAGTATCACACCGACAGATCTTAATAGTTTTCTCATTTGCTCCTCCCCAGAGCCTTGTACAGAAAGCTAACAGGTTAATGACAGGCAAGCGGGCCGACCGCATCGGTCCGTGAAATCCATTTCGACTGGCGAAATCTTTGCATTGATTGCTCGACCTCGCTGTTGCTGAACCGGTCCTATGGAGATGACCGGCCAGAGATGAGTGGCCGACAGGTTCCAGCCTCTTCGTGTGCAGTAAACGGACAAGAGGAGGGTCATCAAAGGCCGAAGAGGCGTTTCGGGTTCTCCACCAGCACCTGCTGCTGAATAACAGCATCCGGGATCAGCTGCGGTATCAGATCCACCAGCTTGCCATCATCCGGCATCTCTTGCGTCAGCACCGGATGCGGCCAGTCTGTGCCCCAGAGCACCCTCTGTGGGGCGATGTCGAGGATGCCATGGCCGATGGGCAGCACGTCAGCCCAGGGCGGTCCCGAAAGGGAGCTACGCTCGGCCCCGGAGATCTTGCACCAGACATGGTCGCGTTCGAGCAGTCGCAGCAGGGTCTTCATTTCCGGGCCATTGATGTCGGACGCGGAGAGACGGCCCATATGGTCGATGACCACGGGTAAAGGAAGTGTTGCAATCCAGTCCGACAGATCGTGCAGCATCTCGGGGTCGAAGTGAAGCACAAGGTGCCAGCCCAGACCAGCTATGCGCCTGGCCAGATGCGTGGCGGCCTCCAGATTGGGGATGGCAGAGAGTCTTGCCATGAAGTTCAGGCGCGCTCCGCGCACGCCGCGTCGATCAAGCTCGACAAGCCGGATCTGGTCTACATCCGCTGGAACTATGCAAACGCCACGCCGGTCGTCCGGTCTGCGCGCGATGGCGTCAAGCATGGCGCTGTTATCAAAGCCATGACAGCTCGCCTGAACATATACCGCTTTCGAAATGCCCAGGAAATCGTGGAGGGCCTCCAGACGCTCAACTGGAGCATCCTCGGGGGTGTAAGCGCGCGTATCGCTGAAAGGGTATTTCAGCGCAGGTCCGAAGACATGGCAATGGGCATCCCAGGCCCCAATGGGCAGCTTCATAACGGGGCGCGACGGGCTGGGGTAGGGCGGTGGACAATGGCGCTGCACTTGCATCAGGTCGGATCCTCTGCTCTGGTCCTGCCAATCTACCGGCGGCTTAGACGGGGGACTATTGCCCCAGCCCCCGATTTCGGGGTGCGGAAACCCAAGATTCCGGCAAGCAAATCATGCCTCGATCCTTTGCAACCGTGTGCGAGCCCGCACAGTAAAGGCGGCATCCCCCGCACCGCCTGACATGCCGCATCAGTTTGCAGGCCACCGTGGCCAAGCCCTCGGTGCCGGGACGCTTCGGGCGCGTGGGGGTGCTGTGCAGGCTGCTGATCCAGCGCGTCTGCTTTGCAGGGGACCATTCGGTGGCGTGTTTCGTCTGTCGAAATGACCCTGCAGCTGCCACCACGCCTCGACTCAGGCTGGTAATTACAAGGGAGGTTCAAAGCGGGAAGCGAATAAACCCAATGACTGACAAAGACGAAAATCGTGCCGAAGCGCGCCGGATCATCGCGACAATAGACTCCGCAATTGTGGATCGGCTCATGCAGGGTGCGATCGACCTGCATGTCCATTCCGGTCCCTCGACGATGGCACGGCAGCTCGACCACTTCCAGGCAGTCGAGCAGGCCGCCGCCGCGGGGATGCGGGGTATTTTGTTCAAGGACCACCACTATCCCGTGGGACCATTCCTTCCGATCATGGAACGGCTGCTGGGCGATCTGGGCGTCGCCATGCTGGGATCGCTCGTCCTCAACAACAGCACTGGGGGCTTCAATCCCGCAGTGGTGGACTTCCATCTCAAGAGCGGCACAAACATGATCTTCATGCCGACCGCCCATGCCGCCAATCACATCCGCTCCAACCATCGCGGCGGCAAGCTCAAGTCGAACGTGCAGTTGCGGCGCCCCAAGCCACTGACAGTGCTCGAAGACAGTGGCGAGATTCTTGATGAGGTGAAGGAGATCCTCGACATGATTGCCCGGCACGACGCCATACTCTCGTCCGGCCACCTGCATGTTGCCGAGATCGGGCCTCTTTTCCAGGAAGCGCGCCGGCGCGGCGTCACGCGGCTGGTTATCAACCACCCCATGTATGGACTGCATTTCACCCCTGAAGATACCGCCGAACTGGCAGCCATGGGGGCCATCGTTGAGCAGTCCGCTTGCCTTTATGTGGACTCCCGTTTCAACACATTCTCCCCGGCGGAGTTGAAGGAGCATATCGACGCCGCCGGCGTCGCCAATTCCTCCATTGGTTCCGATCTGGGGCAGGTCGATAACCCGAGCCCCGTCGAAGGAATGCGGCAGGCGATTGCCCTTTGTCTCGGACTTGGTTTCAGTGAAACCGATGTCACCACCATGGTTCGCGACAATCCCGCGAAGTTGGCGAAGCTCGCGTGATGGGTTGTTGGGGAAGTGCAGGACATGTCCAGTATGCGTGTTGTTGAAATCACCCGCCCGGGCGGGCCGGAGGTCCTTTCCATCGTCGAACGACCTGTCCCCGTCGCGGGACCAGGTGAAATATTGCTGGCGGTTCAGGCCGCCAGTGTGAACCGGCCGGATGTGCAGCAGCGCCGTGGGCTGTATCTGCCTCCGCCCGGCGTGACCGATATTCCGGGTCTGGACGCCGCAGGTCGCGTCGCGGCAATCGGCGAAGGAGTCGATAATCTTTCAGTGGGTGATGCTGTCTGCGCGCTCACCAACGGCGGCGCCTATGCCGACTATGTGGTGGTGCCGGCCGTGCAATGCATGCCCGTGCCGAAAGGGTTCAGCTTCCTGGAGGCGGCATCCCTTCCCGAAGCCTTTTTTACCGCCTGGAACAACATCCTATGGCTTGGACGTCTCGGCGAAGGAGAGACCTTGCTGGTGCAGGGTGGCACCAGCGGCGTGGGCATGGCCGCCATCCAGATGGCAAGACACCTGCGCAACGCGCGCATCTTCGCAACGGCGGGCAGCGCGGAAAAGCGCAGCGCCTGTCTTGATCTCGGGGCGGACGCGGTGTTCGACTACCGGCAGGACTGGGCGGGAGATATCCGCAAGGTTGCGGGCGAGCACTGCCTGGATGTGATCCTCGACGGCCAGGCGGGGCCTTATGTGCAGCCGCAGCTAGACCTTCTCGCGTACGATGGCCGGCTGGTCTTCATTGCCAGCCATCTGGGGAGGACGGCCGAGGTCAATATCCGCGATCTCGTCAGGCGGCGCTTGACAATTACCGGTTCGACGCTGCGTCCGCGCCCACCGGCTTACAAGGGAGAAATCGCTGCGGCGCTTGTCTCGCAGGTATGGCCCTTGCTGGAGAGCAAGAAGATCCAAACCCGTATTCACGCCGTCTTCCCTCTTGAGGACGTGCGGGGCGCTCACGCCCTGTTGGACGCGAACGAGCAACTTGGCAAGGTCGTGCTGACCATGGGGGCCGATGGCGCGAACGACAGGCCTGCCGGGTGATTGCCGGCGCTCACGGCGCATCCGCATAATCCTTATAGAGGTCTTTTGAGCATTGCGGGATCGCTCGATATCATGGGCGATCTGGCGCACCCGCGCGCAAACATCAGGAGGGGCTTTCCAGCAGTGGCAGCGCTCTTGGCGACGCCGGAAACACATGACCGATAGTCGAGCTTGGGGCGGCAGCTCTCCACCAAGCCGCAGAGTACAAAAGCTCTTAAATGCACTGGGCTGCGTTTGGTATTTCGCGGGCAGAAACGCAAGGACTTTGCGGCGAAGCTCGCCAACGGGCGTGAGACCATACCCCGTTCCGGCTGTGTGCCGGGCGCGCCGTCCGTGAACGCTAAAGTGGGCATCCACAATCTGGGAGGTAGGCTTCAATGTCCGATATCACGACAGAAACAAGAAAGGACGTGACCTTGCTCCTCGCTCCCTCGCTTGGCCGGGGCGCCGAGGATTTCTCAACGCTTGCGGCGGAACTGCGGTCGCGCGGTCATCGAGTGATCGCGCCGGAACCCTTTGGCCTCGCGGCAGATGAGGACATCGGGTCGGCAAATCTCGAAACGCTCGCGGCGCATCTGTTGAGCGCCGCACCGCAGGATGGTGGGCCGCTGGTAGTGGTCGGCCACGCGTTCGGAAACTGGGTGGCGCGAATGGCGGCGGTGATGAGCCCGCGACGTGTCGTTGCTGTCGTCCTGCTTGCCGCCGCGCGGCGGGTGATCCCTGACGAAATCAAGCCCTCGATCGACGGCAGCTTCGATCCGGAACGAAGCGAAGAGGAGCGGCTGGCGCACCTGCAACGGGCCTATTTTGCACCGGGTCAGGACGCGCGGGCCTGGATGGCGGGCTGGCACCCTGAACTGGCTGCGGCACAACGCCTTGCGGCGGCGCGGAGCGACCGGGCGCGCTGGTGGCATGCGGGAGGCGTCGTGCCGATTCTCGATGTCCAAGCCGCGCAGGACGCCATTGCGCCCGCCAGCCACGCCATGGAACTGCGCGACGAGCTTGGCGATCGGGTAACCGTGGCCACGATAGATAATGCGGGGCATGCACTGCTACCCGAGCAGCCGATCCAAGTGGTCGAGGTCATCGATGCCTTTGTGCATCGTATAAAGACGCAGCAGCTAGCTGAGTGAGCGCATGGAGCAAATGTGTCGGATCTCGCTGTTCGCAGGGAAGATCCGGCGCGCGATCGTCGCGCGGTGAATTCCAAGATCGACATCGAACGGCCGATTTCCAACTGCCTGCTGATCACCGCCGCTATCGCCATTGCCGCCTTTGACGTGCCAGTCATCCGCAGAGGCCGTGAACAAGCCTTCAATGAAGAGCGAGCCGCCTTAGGCTAAACCACTAAAGCCAGGCTATTGGTTGTAGCTGGCGCACCAACATCGTAGATTATGTCTATCGGAGAGAAACCATAGGCATTTAAGTGATTACGACGCCAGCGACGGCTACAGTCGATTTCGGAAAGAGCGCAGTGGCCCGCTACATCCAGCTGGCGACATTGTTCAAGCGGCGCATCGAATCCGGGCAATGGCCCATCGGCAGCCAGATCCCCACCGTCGATGAACTGGCCATCGAATGCGGCGTCGCCCGGGCCACCATTCGGCAGGCGCTCGACCAGTTGGAGAAGGAAAACCTGATCGAGCGGTTCCGCGCCAAGGGAACTTTCGTGCGCAGTCGGCCGCAGGAAGCGCTGTGGTGTGCGGTGCCAACCGACTGGTCCGGCCTGTTGCGCCCCAGCCACGACGCACGGATCGAAATCCTGAGCGATCGGCGTGACCGTGAGCTGCCGGATCTCCCCTACATGATCGGCAATACCGCGCCTAAATATCGCCAGCTCAATCGCCGCCACTGGCGCGAGGGGAAGCCCTTCCTGCTTACCGAACTCTATATCGACGAGCGCCTTTCGGACCGAATCAGGCAGAATGACTTTGAAACCAAGACGGCATTACGGCTGGTGACGGACGTGCCAGGGGTGGAGATCGTCGATGCGCAGCAGACGCTGACCATCCGCAGCGCCGACATGGACATTGCCAAGGCGCTCGACATTGCCATCAATGCGCCGGTCGCCGTCGTCTATCGCCGCGCGGTCGACCAGACGGGCACGGCCGTTCTGGTTGCTGAGGGCGTGTATCGCGGCGATGTGGTGCGTTTCGACGTCAAGTTGCGCTAGCTGGCCCGGCGGAAGCCAAAGCCAGTTGCCGCTTCCACCTCATCAAGAGCTTTGGCGGTTTTCTGACGGTCCTGCCTGGCATGCCAATAGAGTGGACCGCCCTCCCATGCCGGAAAGCCATAACCGTGCACCAGGACGACGTCGATGTCGCTGCTACGCTGAGCCACGCCATCCTGCAGCACGAGTTGTGCCTCATTGACGATGGCCGCCAGGGCACGGCGCTGAATTTCGTCGGCATCGAAGGCTCGTCGGTCCGCAACCTTTGAATTTGCTTCGATTAAGGTTGCGACAGCGGGATCGACATGGCGTTTCCCGCGCTCGTCATAGCGATACCAGCCGGCGCCCACCTTTCTCCCCAATCGCCCGGCCTCGCAAAGACGATCGGGGATGGTGACATAGCGTTCACGCGGGTCGCGCGTGGCCGCCAGGCGCTGGCGCGTCTTCCAGGCGATGTCGAGCCCGGATAGGTCCGAGACTGCAAATGGTCCCATGGCAAAGCCAAAGGCTTCCAGTGCGGCGTCCACTTGATATGGACTGGCGCCCTCCTCGACCATGAACTCGCATTGTCGGCGATAGGCGGAATAGATGCGGTTCCCGATAAACCCCTCAGACAAGCCCGAGACCACTGCGATCTTGCCGATCTGCCGCGCCAGCTTGAGCCCGGTGACGAGCGCCTGATCCGATGCCTGGGGCGTTCGAACGACCTCCAGCAGTTTCATCACGTTGGCGGGACTGAAGAAATGCAGGCCAATGACCGATTCGGGCCGATGCGTTGCGGCGGCGATGGCGGCGATATCCAGATAGGAGGTGTTGGTGGCGAGGACCGCGTCCGGTCGTGCGACTGCGTCAAGCCGGGCGAAGAGGTCCTGCTTGACGGCTAGATCTTCGAAAGCAGCCTCGATGATGAGGTCACAGTCGCCCAGATCGGCCAATGCGATGCTGCCTGTGAGCGCGGCGCGCCGGCCGGCGCTTTCGCTAGTGCTGCATCGCCCGCTCGCCACGTCGTCCGCCAGCATCTTCTCGATCCGGTCGATGCCGCGAGAGAGCGCTGGCTCGTCCTGCTCGATGAGATGAACTGTCAGTCCGGCATTGAGCAGGCAGACGGCGATGGCAGCCCCCATGGTCCCGGCACCGACGACGCCAACGGTGCGCACGGGAAGAGGTGGGGTGCCCGACACACCATCAACTCGTCCGGACTCGCGCTCGGCAAAAAACAGGTGGCGGAGTGCTGCCGCTTCAGCGCTTGAGCGCAGCCGCTGAAACACGGCGCGTTCGCGCGCGAGCATGGCATTGAATGGCGCGCTGTCGGCATCGCGTAACAAGGTTATGGCATGGAGAATGTTTGGTCGCCGGCGACCGCGGCGCATTGCCTTTTCGCCGGCTGCGGTGATCTCGGCGTCGCTCGCCTTTAGCACGGGAGCGTCGCCCAGGCGGCGCTTGGTATTTGCCATTGATCGGGCATGGGCGAGTGCGGTGGCGAGCAGGTCCCCATCCGCGAGCGCATCGATCAACCCCAGGGTCAGGGCCTCCGGTGCGGGAACCCGCTGGCCGCTGCAGACCAGATCGATTGCTTTCGCCACATTGACGAGCCGCACGAGTCGCTGTGTACCGCCGGCACCCGGAACCATGCCGAGCCTGACTTCCGGCAGGCCGACCACGGCATCGGACGTCGCTACCCGGGCGTCGCAGCCCAGCGCCAGCTCGAACCCTCCGCCCAAAGCGGCACCATGGATCGCGGCGACCACCGGTATCGGCAGAGCCTCGATGGCGGCGATCACGGCGGGCAATTGGGGCTCCCCCAGCGGCGCGCCGAATTCGCGGATATCGGAGCCCGACACGAAGGTCTTGCCAGCGCCGATGATGACGGCACCCTTTGACGCGGTCTGTGCCAGTTGGGCGAGCGCATCGAGCAGCCCCTGCCGCACCAATGTCGAGCCGGCGTTGACGGGAGGGTTGTCGATGACGATGACCGCAATATCGCCCTCAAAGCGCAGGTGGATCGGGTTGTTCGTCATTCCCCGCTCCAGACCGGTGGGCGCTTTTCAACGACGGCGCGGGTGGCCTCACGCGCATCAGCGGTGCGCATCAGGCGGGTGCTGTAGACCTGTTCACCGGCATAGCCTTCTTCCACCGGCAGGAATTCGGCCTCGTTCATTGACTTCTTGCCCAAGCGCTGACCGAGCGGGGCCTTGCTGGCAATCAGGCTCGCCAATTCCATGGCGCGGGTCATCAGGGCCTCCGGCGGCACAATTTGCTGCACGAAACCGAAGCGCCAGGCATCGTCGACGCTCAGCGGTAGCCCGGTGAAGACCATGTGACGCAGCACGCCCTGGGGCAGGTGACGCCCGAGATGGGCCGTACCGCCACAGCGGCCGACATTGATCTCGGGCAGGCTGAAGCGCGCATTGGGACTGGCCAGGCGAATGTCAGCCACGGAAGCGAGGACGCATCCGGCTCCCAGGGCCGGACCATTGACCGCGGCGATGACGGGGACGGCGCAATGACGAACGGCGGCGAAGCACCTGCGCACCACGGCGGCGCGTTCTTCGTCGTCAGCGACCGATGCCGCCAGAAATTCGTGCAGATCCAGGCCGGCACAGAAGGCCTTGGTTCCCGCGGCGGTCAGCACAACGCAGCGCACTTCCACCCGTTCGGCAAAGCTCTCGAACAGATGAGCGATTTCTTCATAAAGCGCTATGGTGAGCGCGTTGACGGGCGGCCGATCGAGCGTCACGACGGCGATATTGTCTGTGATGGTGAGTTGGAGGCTCGTCATTGGCCAAGTCCTTGTGTCCGGCGAGCAAATGGTTCGAACCCATAGAGCTCCGTGGGGTTGTCGACGAGAATATGCTGGGCCAGAGCCGCGTCGTGCCCGGTCCACTCGGCAAACAGATCGAGCAGTTGGCCAACATCGGGGCGGTTGTTATCCATGCCGACATGAGGCCAATCCGAAGCCCAGAGCAGGCGCCTGGAATTGGCGGCTATCAGCGCGTCGTGGAAGAGCCGTATATCGACATAGCCGGGGGCTTGCTGCGAAGCGCGGCAGAGCGCGAGCTTGACCCATATTTCGCTATCAGCAAGGGCAGCGAGTACAGCTTGAAAGGCCGGGCTGGAAGTGCCAGCGGCTGTATCAAACCGCGCCATGTGCTCGAGCACAATCGGCAGGCCGAGTTGCACCAAGGCTTGACGTTGATCGGCAAAGGTCGCCGCGTCGCACCAGAGCTGCGCATGAAGGCCGATCTCGGCCATGGCAGGCGCCAGATGATGGAGGTCCTCCAGTCCAGCCGCCCCGCGAAACCGTGATGTTCCGTCCGGCAACGTCAAATGCACGAAGCGCAGGCCCACCACTCCGGCCGCCTTGAGCTCTGCAAGGTGCGTTTCACCGGTGCCGGCGAAGGCGGTGCCAATGCCGCGCAGTGTTCCAGGCGCGGCTGCGATAGCCTGGATGATGGCGCCGCAATCGTTCGCATAGACCGCCGGCTGAACGAGAACGGCGCGCGTGACGCCGGTCTTGTCTAGCAGTTCGCGATGCCGCACCGCGTCGGCGTCGGGCAAGGGATAATGAGGCGGGTGGACGAGAGGAAAGTCCGCTGCAGGGCCAAAAACATGGGTGTGGCAGTCGCAGGCACCTCCCGGTAGCGGGAGGGTGGGCGCATGGCTCGGCGGGAGGGCGACCCGGCCCATCAGGCTCGCGCCTCAAGCGGAGGCGAAACACCCTCAGGCAGGGGAAGTTCATGGGCGTTGAGCGTCATCGCAACCATGGAATAGTAGCCGATAATAGCCGTGAGTTCGACCGCGCCCACAACGTCCCATCGTGCCAATATCAGTTGATAGGTGGGCTCGGAGACAAAGCGATCGCGCAGCAACTCCGTCGCAAAGCCATGCACGGCGGCAGCGTCAGCATCCATGTCGGCCGGACGGTGACCCTGTTTGATTGCTTCGATGATCGGCATCTCCAGCTGGGCCCTGATCGCTTCCCGTTCATGCAGATGCCATTCGACCTGGCAATCCCAATGACGGGCAGTCACCAGGATGGCCAACTCGCTCAGACGGCCCGGCAGGCTGGTACGGTAGCGCAGCAGTTCCCCGAACTGCTGCCACTTGTCTGCCAGTTCCGGCCGATGAATGGCGGCGCGCAAGGGACCCACCAGCATGCCGCGGGGACCCGATACGACAGCATCGTGGATGCGCTTCTGATCGGCTGACATCTGATCGGGCGTAAGGATTGGAATACGCGACATCGGCGTTGCTCCGGTCAAGTGTGAGGAGAGCCACCGGCCTCGGCCGGCGCCTGAATGGCAAATTCGGCGAGAACCTCGGCGGTATGCTCGCCCAGCAATGGCGGATGGCGGTCGCGCCGCAACTGGGCATTACGGAACCGCATGGGACTGGCAATCAGATCGACACTACCCGCCAAGGGATGGGGCATTTGCATCTGCATGGCGCGATGCCTGACCTGCTCATCCTGCAGCACCGCCGGGATGGTGTTGATGGGGCCGCAGGGCACACCTGCCGCGTCCAGGCGAGCCAACCAATCGGCCATATCTCCCTCGGCGAAGGCGGCGCGGATGATCTCGCCGAGAACCAGACGGTTTCGCACGCGATCTGCGTTGGCCGCGAAGCGGATGTCGGTTGCGAGTTCAGGCTGTTCGATCACCTCGCAGAACTTGGCGAACTGACTATCATTGCCGACGACCAGGACCAGATGTCCGTCGCGGCAGGGAAAGACATCCTGCGGCTGGATATTGGGATGAGCATTGCCGGCGCGCTGGGGCGGCGTGCCGGAGACGAGGTAATTCATGGCCTGATTGGCAAGAAAGCCAACCTGTACATCCAGCATCGCGATATCGATGTGGTCGCCAGCGCCGGTGACGCTGCGATGCGCAAGGGCACCCAGCGTGGCGATGGCCGCATACATGCCGGTCATGATGTCGACGATGGGCACACCGACCTTTTCTGGTCCACCGCCCGGCATCCCGTCGGGTTCGCCGGTGACACTCATCAGGCCCCCCATGGCCTGGATCATGAAGTCATAGGCTGGCTGTTCGCGTCGCGGGCCGGTCTGCCCGAAACCGGTGACGGAGCAATAGATGATGTCAGGCTTGACCGCCTTGAGGTCGTCATAGCCCAGGCCGTAGCGGTCCAATGTATCGACCTTGAAGTTTTCAATGACGATGTCGCAGTGCCGCACGAGTTCACGCACGACACGCTGGCCCTCCGCCGTGGCAATGTCCAGCGTGACGGAGCGTTTGCCGCGGTTTACGGCGAGAAAATAGCCGGCGTCGTTCGTGTCCCTGCCGTCAGAATCCTTCAGAAAGGGCGGGCCCCAAC
>JAEYTV010000445.1 GCA_023433855.1 Pseudomonadota bacterium
CCGCATCGCCTTCGTTACCAAGAAATGAGATCGCTGGGCCTGGTGTCACTCCGGATGTTCGGAACCCCGACGCCCCTGCTACCTTCGATCCCGACTTTCAGACATATGTCGACAGCGGTCGCTCGAAACTAAATGCCATCGATCAATTGCTGGACGAGGAGCGTCTTTCCAAATGATTACCGACATCTTGGGTGGCAAGACCGTGCCGGCTGACGCAGCCTCTCCGGCAAAACAGGGTATGGGGCGCCAGTCGGCCGATTCAAACGGTTTCTCGGACGCACTTTCCAACGTCGATCGCGACCCACCGCCCCGTGGCTCGCAGGATGCCGAAGGTGAAAACTCGCCCCAGGCCTCAACGTCCTCCGACCAAGGAGTAGATACGAGCGAACAGGTCAAACCCAAGCCGATCATCGATATCAGGCCTGCATTGCTTCGCGACATACCCGGGGAGGTCAGGAGATCGTCACGGGAAACGGATGGGCCGTTGGCGGACGGCAGGAGCGTAAGCGGCGCGGAACGACGGCTGCGAGACGCACTGTCGGCTGCCAAGGCGATTGTTCGTGAGGCTGACGGGGCCGCTGCAGCAATTGGACGGAGGCCAGAGGACGATGAAATCGATCCGCGCGTCGACCTTTCCGTGCTTGAAGCCGACGATCAGAAGATCGCGGATGTCATCGCGCTTCTCGAAGGCAAGGATCATACGCTGTCGGGCATGCAGCCGGCGCTGCAAAGGAACACGGTCACGCCTGACAAACGCAGCAGGCCGGCGGACCAGTCGGCGACAGAGAACACGCCCGCCGAGCCGACGGGGCGTTTCCGGCTGGCGGACACCGGATCGGCAGAGCCGCTTTCGATGCCTTCCGATCTCGATGTGGAGGGTTCTGAAACGCGTCGGTACAGGTTCGCCAATGCCAAGGGCGAGGGCCAGAGCCTCAGTATGGCTGTTGAGGGTGCCCGCAGTGACCGTCCGACTGTTGAATTCAAGTCTGGATCGGGCGGTTCAGCAGAAAATATAGCCGTACTGGATTCCCGCCGCTTCATCGGACTGGCGCCGAACTCCAACAGCGCCAATCTCACGGCGATGATGTCCGGCGACGCGGAATGGGCCGCCGCCATGCATCCTGCGTCGGCACTGACGAACGCCGCTGCCCACAGCAGTACGGGTTCTGTCGTCAACATGCTAAAACTGCAGATGAACCCGCACGATCTGGGCATGGTCACCGCGACGCTGCGTCTGCAGGGAGAGCAGCTTAACGTCCATCTGACGGTAGAGACGCGCGCGGCCTACAGGCAGCTCAGCGAAGACGGCGGGAGCATAGTGGACGCTCTGCGTGCCCAGGGTTTTGCCGTTGACCAGGTAAGCATCAGTATTGCCTCTGCCGCCGATACAGACACCAACAACCGACAACAGTCGCAGGCCGGCCAGTCTGGCCAACAGTCTGCCGCCGAGGAGGGACGGCAGGAGAATGCCGCCGGCCGCCGGCAGGATCAGACGCGCCATGACGCGGATCAGGGCGTGAGGGACGGAAATGACTTGCTATCAGACAATGCGCCCGCTGTTTCTGCTGGTAATGCTCGCCCTGGCCAACTCTACCTGTGATGCGGTCGCAGGCTCCCTCTTCAGTTCGGGAGGATGGGGTGTCTCGGGCGGCGAGGCGGTGAAGGCGCCGGCCACGACTGCGCCGAAGCAGAGGGCGGCCCCCACTGGTCGGGCGCCCGCGGGCTCCGGGATCTGTGAAAGGGAAATACAGGGTGCGGCTGCCAAATATGGTGTCCCCGAGGGTATCCTCTACTCTGTCGGCTTGACCGAGACGGGGCGTAAGGGAAGCCTTAGCCCCTATGCAATGAACGTTGAAGGAAAGGCCTATTTCCCCGACTCTCAGCAGGCGGCGATCAGTCAATTCTACGCCGCCCGGAAGGCGGGTATGAAGCTCATCGACGTCGGCTGCATGCAGATCAATCACCACTTCCACGGGGAAAATTTCTCCTCTCCCGAAGAAATGTTTGATCCCAGGCGCAACGTCGAATATGCGGCGAAGTTCCTTCGCAACCTTCATGATCGGCATGAGACGTGGACGATGGCGGTAGCCCGATACCACGCAGGGCCCAACAATGATCCCGCACAGAAACGTTATGTGTGTCGGGTGATCACCAATCTCGTTGCTTCCGGCTACGGGCAGTGGACATCGAACGCGTCCAGATTTTGCAGTACGCCTGCAACCTAAGGTCGCAATCGCCGGCCGCAAGAATCGCATGATTGCATCGCTCGGCGATTATGGCGAAAGTGGCAAGGCAAGCGAACAATGAGCGAGCCGTTAATTTTTCCACTGAAGATTTGTGCCACCTATCCCGATTGCCACTACATCTAGTGCAAATCGCGAGCCAGTCCTTAATCAACTGTTAATTTGTTTGGTTAACTTCATACAGCTTGTGCCGGATTCCGCCGATTCGTACCCATAAGCCCACAGAGGCACCACAACTGATTCGGAGGCGGACGAATGATCGTAGTGGTTGATGAGCGAGAGCTCGTTAAAGATGGCTACACTTCTCTTTTTGGACGGGAGGGAATTCCCTCGACCGGCTTTGATCCGAAGGAATTCGGAGAATGGGTGAATACGGCGGCGGATGCGGACATCGCTGCCGTCGAAGCGTTCCTGATAGGTCAGGGCGACCGGGCGCTTGATTTGCCCCGGGCGATCCGGGACCGCTCGATGGCGCCGGTGATCGCGGTCAGTGATCAGCCCTCGCTGGAAGCAACGTTGGCGTTCTTCGACAGCGGCGTCGACGATGTCGTCAGGAAGCCGGTCCACCCGCGAGAGATCCTGGCGCGGGCGGCGGCGATCCGTCGTCGCTTGAAGGCGATTGCGAATTTCACCGATGTCGGCTCGATACGTGTCTTCTCCGACGGTCGTGACCCGGAGATAGACGGCGACGTATTTCCGCTGCCGCGGCGCGAGCGGCGCATCCTGGAATACCTCGTCGCGAACCGCGGTCGCCGCGTCTCCAAGACCCAGATCTTCAATGCCATCTACGGTATCTTCGACGAGGAAGTCGAAGAGAATGTGGTCGAGAGCCACATCAGCAAGCTGCGCAAGAAGCTTCGCAAGAAGCTGGGCTTCGATCCCGTCGATTCCAAGCGGTTCCTTGGCTACTGCATCGACTGGAGCTGACTTTCGGCAGGGCCTTGCCGCCTGATCGCACACCGATCCTGCAGCACAGCTTCACGCAAGGCCCGCCACCTACACTCTCCAGCGAATAGAACGGAGATTTCCCATGAGCATTTTCGGCACGATGAAGACCGCCGTCTCTGGTATGAATGCCCAGGCCAATCGCCTCGGCACAGTCGGTGACAACATCGCCAACTCCAGCACGGTGGGTTACAAGCGGGCCTCCACGGCATTCTCCTCGCTGGTTCTTCCTTCCACCCAGGGTTCCTATTCGTCAGGCGGCGTGGAAACCAACGTCCGGTACAGCATCTCCGAACAGGGCGGCATCCAGTACACGACGTCGAATACGGACCTTGCCATCCAAGGGGAAGGCTTTTTCATCGTCAGCGATCAGAACGGCTCCCCCTATCTGACCCGCGCTGGCGCGTTCCAGAAGGACGCAAACGGTTATCTCGTCAATACCGCTGGCTATCAGCTCATGGGCTACCCCTACGGCTCGAATCCTCCGGCCGCGGTCGTCAACGGCTTCAATGGCCTTGAGGCAGTCAACATCAACGACTTCGGTCTGGTGTCGTCCCCGTCGAGACAGGGCAGTTTTCCTGCCAACCTCGACAAGAGAACGGCAACTGTTCCCGCGGGAACCCGCCCGAGTGATAACGACGCGAACAGCGTCATTGGCAACAAGAGCTCGCTCACGGCTTATGACCACGCCGGCGCCAAGGTGCTTTACGACTTCTACTATACGAAGACCGGAACAAGCCCGGATGCCTGGGAGGTTACAGTTTACCGTCAGGACGAGTCCACGAATGGCGGCTTCCCTTACCTCGGTTCCGACGGCACTGCCGCGACTGCTATCACGAACACTGTCACGCTGACGTTCGATCCGAACACAAACAAGTTGGCAGCTGGCTCACCGACTGAAATCGTGATTACCGATGGAACCGACGGCGCTATCCCGGCGCAGGCGATCACCATCGATCTGTCCGATATGACGCAGTTCGCAAGCAACTTCACGCCCGGCAAGGGCATCATCGACGGCAATGCACCGAGCCCGATCACCGACGTCGAGATCGGTGGAGATGGTCTCGTTACGGCCGTTTATCAGGACGGCGGCCGCCGCCCGATCTATCAGATCGCGCTGGCGACGGTTCCTGCTATCGACAAGATGCTGCCCCAAAATGGCAACGTCTACCTGCCGACCAACGATTCGGGGGTCGTCACGATCGGCTTCCCGCAGAGCGGCGTTTTCGGCCAGGTTTATTCAGGTGCGCTTGAAAGTTCCAACGTCGATATCGCAGGCGAACTGACCGAGATGATCGAGTCCCAGCGCGTCTACACGGCAAACTCCAAGGTCTTCCAGACCGGCTCCGACCTGATGGACGTTCTCATCAACCTGAAGAGATAGTCGACGGACAATCGAGAGAATTAGTCGCAAGAGGTCAGTAATACATGTCGCTCGCATCAGCATTGTCTACGGCGCAGTCAATCTTCACCAACACCGGTACCCAGGCTTCGGTGGTGTCGAAGAACCTCGCCAATGCGCAGAACCCGGATTATGTCCGCCGTTCGGCGACAATCGTGACAGGCGGTAACGGGGCGATCATCGGCGATATCGTACGCGCCACCAATGCCCCGCTTCTGCGGCAGACGATCGAAAGCACCTCGGCTGCGAGTGGCCAGCGGGCGCTGCTCAGCGGGCTTCAGGAAATCAAGAACCTGATGGGAGGCAACGACAACGAGCTCTCTCCCGCGAAACTGATCACCGCCTTCCGCAACAGCCTCGACGCCTTCGCATCGAAGGTGAACGACACTGGCCTTGGTATGGCGGTGATCTCCGGCGCCCAGGACCTCGCTTCCGGCCTCAACACGGCGGCAAATAAGCTTCAGGCGATCCGCAAGGACGCGGACGATCAGATCAAGCAGAACGTTGACCAGCTGAACGCCCTGCTTTCGAAGTTCGAGGAGGTCAACAACCAGGTCAAGAACGCAACTGCAAGCGGCGCCGATCCCAATGACGCGCTCGACGAGCGTGACGGTCTGGTCAAGAAGATTTCCGAAATCGTCGGGGTCACGTCCTATGTCCGCGGTGATAACGACATGGTGCTCTACACCTCGGATGGCGTGACACTGTTCGAAGCTGTTCCGCGACATGTCAAATTCCAGCCGACGGCCGCTTTCGACGCGGCAACCGTTGGCAGTGGTGTCTATATCGACGGCGTGGCCGTGAAGGCGGGTGAGGCCGCTAACACGTCTGCCAAGGGTTCTCTCCAGGCATTCATGCAGCTCCGCGACACCGTCGCCCCCACATTCCAGAGCCAGTTGGACGAGATCGCCCGCGGCCTCATCACGGCCTTCGCCGAAACGGGTCCGCTCGGCACGCTCACGCCGCGGCCTGGCCTCTTTACCTACAAGGATACCGCAGGCGTCCCGCAGATCACCATTCCGGCGGCGGGCACTGTCGTCGCGGGGCTCGCCTCGCGCATCTTTGTCAACCCTGTGGTGGTTCCACCTGCCGGCACCCCCGACAAGCTGCGGGACGGCGGTATCTATGACGACGATGGCGACCCTCTGACGGCCTCGCCATATCTGGTCAATACCGGAGGCGGCAGCAGCTACGGCGATCTTCTGGACAAGTATAACGAAAATCTCGAAGGACCGATGGCCTTCGATCCGAGCACGCAGATTGCGGACGCACCGGATCTTCTCTCCTTCGCATCCGATTCCATGGGGTGGCTGGAGCAGCTCCGCAGCACTGCGACGTCCTCGGACGAAGTCAAGACCGCGATGCTGACCCGCACCCTCGAAGCCTATTCGAGCATCACAGGGGTAAGCCTAGACGAGGAACTGTCACTCCTTCTGGATATCGAGCAATCCTACAAGGCGGCTACCAAGCTGATGGCGACAGTCGACGAGATGATGCGGGCCCTCCTGGATATCGCGAGCTGATCATGAAGACTTCATTCATCTCAAATTTGGCCATCCAGACAACCATGCGAAATTCCATCGCCACCGCGCAGCGCGAGATGGTGAAGGCAAACCAGGAAGCCATATCCGGAAAGCACGCCGATCTCGGAGTGGCATTGGGCGCAAGTACATCGAGAGCCCTCGATCTTTCCCGCGACATCACCCGCGTCGAGTCACTCTACAGCACTGCAGCGCTTGCAACACAGCGGCTGGAAAGCGCAGAGCTGGCTCTCTCCAAGATGAATGAACTGGGGCTCGATATCCAGGGCGCGATCCTGACGCTGGGCAACTCGACGGACGCGACGAGCCTGGCAACCGCACGGACGACGATGCGGAATGCATTGGACTCATTCACCAATTTCGCCAACACGTCAGTGCAGGGTGAGTACATCTTTGCCGGCATCAACACGGATGTGAGGCCTCTCGAGGACTACTTCGCACCGGGCTCCCCCGCCAAGGCGCTGTTCGATACCGAGCTGAACCACTTCATCACCACGCATACTCCGGCCATCCCGAACGTTTCGGTGATGACGGAAGACCAGATGAACGCCTTCCTCGACGACTTGGAGAAGAAGTTCAACGGTGAGACGCCGCTCACGAGCCCTCCTCATCCGGCGGCGCTAGCCGGCAAGGATCTTTGGACGACCTTTTTCTCGGACGCCAGCGACGAGAATATGAAGAGCCGTATCAGCCAGAGCGAAGTCGTCGAGAGTTCGACGAACTCGAACAGCGCCGGGATGCGGAACTTCGCCTTCGCCTCGATCATCTCGCTGGAACTCCTGCAGCCCAACATGGACGACAAGGCCCGCCAGGCGGTGGCCTCGCGCACCACGACGGCCATCAATCGGGCCATGACAGGCGTCGACAGCATCAACCAGCAGCGGACGATGATCGGTGTTTATACCGAACGCGTCTCCAAGGCTGAGGAAAGGTTGCAGGCGCAGAAAGATATTCTGACAAAGGGTCTCGGCAGTCTCGAGAACATCGATCAGGAGGAGGCCGCGACACGCCTCAATACGCTCAAGACTCTTCTCGAAACGGCATACACCGTAACCGCAAAGATACAGCAGCTGAGCCTAGTCAACTTCCTTTGATGTAAAAGGAAGCTTCGTGAAGATGAAGGATACATGAATGTACCAATTCTCATACGCCGAGATCATGGAGGATGGCGTAGCGAACGCCAAGGATCGGGAGCGGCAGGCCCTCGATCGATCCATTGAGCTGCTGGCTTCGGCTCGGGACGAGGGTGTTTATTCACGAGCGACTGTCGAAGCTCTCTTTTATACACGGCGTGTCTGGATCCGCTTCGTTGAGGATCTGAAACAGCCGGACAACGAACTGGCCACGGAACTGCGTGCAGACCTGATCTCGATCGCCATCTGGATACTGAAGGAATGCGAGAAGATCAGAAAACGTGAATCGACCAATTTCCAGGGCATCATTGACGTGACCACCATCATCAGGGATGGACTTAAATGAAAAGTACGCTTCGCATCTCCTTGAAATCCGGCGAACGGATCTTCATCAACGGCGCAGTCCTGCGCGTTGATCGGAAGGTGGCGCTGGAATTTCTCAACGACGTCACGTTCTTGCTGGAAAACCATGTCCTGCAGCCGGAGGATGCGACGACCCCGCTTCGCCAGCTCTATTTCATCGCGCAGATGATGCTGATCAATCCGGAGGGCAAGGAGCAATCCGCGAACCTTTTCCGCAAGTCGGTCGCCATGCTGCTGACGTGTTTCCAGGACGACGAGATCCTCGCCGAGTTGAAGCGCATCGACGGCATGGTTGCGTCCGGTCGGGCCTTTGACGCGCTCAAGGCCATACGCGGCCTTTACCCGGCGGAGGACCGCATCTTGAACAATCAGGAGATGGCGCCCGCGACCATCGAGCGGATCCGGAAGGAGATAGCACCATGGCGGTAGATCCGATCACGTCGGCCGCGGCGAACCCCTGGGCGAATGCCGGGGCTTCAAACGGCGCCGCCGACAAGTCCAAGCTCAACTACAACAATTTCCTGCAGCTTCTGATCGCGCAGATGAAGTATCAGGACCCGACCGATCCGATGGACGCCGGCGAACAGATGTCGCAACTTGCGACGTTTTCCCAGGTCGAGCAGTCGATCCAGACGAATACGCATCTGAAGAGCATGTTGCAGGCGGAGGCGCTGACCCGTGCCACCGATCTGATCGGCAAGTATGTCAAGAGCGCCGACGATACAATGACCGGCAAGGTGCGCGAGGTCGAGGTCTATTCCGACGGTGTGGTCGTCATCACCGAAAACAACGAAAAGATCCTGCTACAGGCCGGCGTCGTATTCTCCGACACACCTCTGAAGACGGGCTCCGGCGAGACGCCCGACGGCTCGACTGGATCCGACGGCGGGGGTACAAGTGCGTAGTTGAATCGCTACGAATCGGATCCATCACGATGAATGAGGCTGACGCGCTGGACATCATGCAGGCGGCGATCTGGACCGTCCTGATCGCGTC
>JAEYTV010000618.1 GCA_023433855.1 Pseudomonadota bacterium
ACTTGAACGAGCGCGCCTTTGCTCATTTGAACGAACGCGGCTTTGCCCACTTGAACGAGCGCGCCTTTGCTCATTTGAACGAACGCGAAACCCCGACGCCCGAAGGTCCGGCGCCGGCGATCAACCAGGCTCCAACGCTGGCGCTCGGCAGTCTCGCACAGGTCGAGCTTGGCACGCGGGCGGAGACCCAGGCTTCGCTGACGGCGTTCGAGTCGCTCATGGGAGGTAAGGCCGCGGGCATACTGGGCTTCGCGGACGACGCCACCCCTGAATACAGCCTTGCCCGCGTGCAGGCCGACGCACCCGAATTCGCGGCCATGGAGCGCCCGGTGAATTGGGCGATACCGCTGGCGTGGGAGAATGTCAGCATGGCCGACGTCGCAGCCGGCAAGTACGACGCCACCTTCACCGCCATCGCCGAAACGATCGCGCAGCATCAGACCGCGGACATCAATCCCCTGCTCTATGTGAGGCCAGGCTGGGAAGCGAACAATGACTACCCCTGGACGATTTCCAGCGGCCCGGACGCTACATTCGACCAGCAACTGGCCAACGACTACGTCGACGCATTCCAGCATGTGGCAACGCTGTTCCGCTCCGTCGATGATCGCTTCCGCATCGAATGGAACCAGAACTATTCGAAGGCGGACGCGAACGGGGTCTTCTACGATCTCAACGAGATCTACCCGGGCGACGAATATGTCGATGTGGTCGGCGTCGACGCCTACAACGTCGCCCGTTTCAGCGGACAGGACGATCCAGCCACCGCCTGGGACTACAAGACGGATGCGCCTTTCGGCCTGGACTGGTTTTCGGACTTCGCGGCATCCCACGGCAAGCCGCTGGCGATGACCGAGTGGGGCATCGATTCGGACAATTTCGGCTCCTACGTGGACGAGATCGCGGAATTCATGCGAACCAACAACGTCATCTACACCAACTATTGGAACGCCGACGCGCGGACTAACGGCAACGACACGCTGACCGACGGCTCCAAGCCGGCAACGGCAGCGGCAATCGCCGACGCCTTTGGACCCGAGCGCAATTCCACGCTCATTCCGGGCGAGCAGAGCGGCTTGATCGTGGAGGCAGGCACCGACGCCAACGGCGCGGCTCTCGCCGGCACCCAGTCGGCGCGGATCTGGGCGGTTGCAAGCGACCCCGACGCAGGCGATCGCGTCACCTTCGACACGGCCGGCTGGAAGGCGATCGACGCCACCCACTTCCAGAAGAACGGGGTGTACGGATCAGCCGTGCTCGATACCGGGACGGGGATAATAAGCTATACGCTCGACAACGCCCGGGAAGCGACCAACGCTCTCGCCGACGAGGATTCGGTCACCGATGACTTCTCGGTCACCGTCCGCGACGCGGCAGGCGCGACGGCCACTCAAACGGCCAGCTTCGCCATCCAAGGTGCTAATGATGCCATGTACGCCGGCGGCGCAGGCGATGACGTTTTCCATCTCGACAACGCCAGCGACCGGGTGGTGGAACTTGCCGGGGAAGGAACCGACACGGTGCGCACCGGCTTCACCCACGTGCTCGACGACAATGTCGAAAGGCTGGAACTCACCCACACAGGGGACGCCTGGGGCACCGGCAACGAGCTGGACAACACATTGTTCGGCAACGCCGGCAACAACATTTTGCGGGGAATGGACGGCGACGACATTCTTCACGGCCTGGCCGGGAACGATACGCTGGACGGCGGCGCCGGGGCCGACATCATGTATGGCGGGAAAGGCGACGACGTCTTCCTGTTCGAGGAAGGCGACCAGATCGTCGAACTCGCAGGGGAAGGCGTGGACACGGTCAAAACCGGCTTCACCCATACGCTGGCGGCAAATGTCGAGAACCTCGAGCTTCTTCACGACGGAGACGCCAGCGGAACAGGCAACGGCCTCGACAATGTCATCACCGGCAATGCCGGCAACAATATTCTCGAAGGTCTCGCCGGGAACGACGAACTCAAAGGCGGCGCCGGAGCCGACAGGCTGAACGGCGGCCTCGGCAACGACGTCCTTTCGGGCGGCGCCGGCGCCGATATCTTTGTCTTCGATGTCGCGGGCGGCCCGGCGAACGTGGATGTAGTTGCCGATTTCGATCCGACGCTCGACAGTTTCGAACTCGCCCAGGATATCTTCACGAACAGCCCGGTCGGCGAACTCG
Organism: Pseudomonadota bacterium; assembly: GCA_023433855.1. Lineage (GTDB taxonomy): Bacteria > Pseudomonadota > Alphaproteobacteria > Rhizobiales > Rhizobiaceae > Neorhizobium. The sequence continues at coordinate 2,173 of JAEYTV010000618.1, forward strand.
CTGCATCGGCGTTCGTAACCGGCGAGATCGCGGCCAGCGCGGACGACCGTATCATCTACGACGACATGACCGGCGCGCTCTTCTACGACAGCGACGGGGCCGGCGGAGCGGACCAATTCCAGTTCGCGAGCCTCTCGTCGCACCTCGCACTCTCCTCGAACGATTTCTTCATCGTCTGATAGATCCGGGAAAAAACGCCAGTCGACGCATGGGATCAAGTTAAGCGCTCGGAAGGCCGGCTCTCGACAGCATTTCGAGGAACCGCGCTTGATCGCCGTCCCTAAGGTAGCGCGGCACGAAACCGGGGGAGACATTGCCCAGATTGAGGTGCGGAAGCTGCGACAGGCAATGATGGATCGCCCGGGACGCTTCCTCCCTGTCTCCCGTGGCGGCAGCGGCGGCGGCCCAATAAAGGGCGCCGCGAACGAAGCCCGGCTTCGTCCTGACCACTTTGCGCGCCACTTCGAGGGCTCGCCGATCGTCGCCGCCGGCGAACAGCCCAACCACCATGCTGTTGTGCCGCCAGAAATCGATGACGTCATGGGCTCCAAGCCGGATCGCTTCGTTGGCCTCGTGCAGCGCTTCGTTGACGCGCCCGCTGAGGGCATAGAGTTCCGCAAGGTCCCCGCGGGCGCTGGGATAGCTCGGGTTCAGACCGATGGCATGGCGGCACTCGTTGATTGCCTCTGGAATGCGGCCGGCGGCCAGAAGGGCGAACGACAGGATGACACGCGCAACCTCATCGTCAGGCACGGCCCGCACCGCGTCTTCGGCAAGTTGCAGCGCGTGGTCGATATGTTCCTGGTTGCCAGGAAACGCGCCGAAAGCCCGGCCCACGGTGATTGCGACCGAGAGCGTCCGCTTTGCGCGGGCATTGTCGGGCTCGATTGCAAGTGCCTGTTCGCAGAGTGTTTTCGCGATCGGGAGCGAGTCCCGGGTCATCTCGAAATATTTCATGAGAGCGGCGTTCACCAGCCTGCGCACTTCGGGTCCACCCGGCGGGCTCTTGTCGCGAACCTTCCAGTTCGACAATTGAAGCTCGAGGGTCACGGCCAGCACGACCGCCTGTGCGATCCGGTCCTGGAATTCGAGCAGGTTCCCGAAGCGGCCGTCGAATTTCTGCGCCCAGACGTTGTGGCCGTCGGCAGCATCGGCGAGTTGGATGTTTACCCTCAGTTCGTCCTGTGATCGCTGGACGCTGCCGCTCAGCACATAACGCGCGCGCGATCCGCCCGGGATTCCCGGCTCGTTGCCGCCTTCGTTCGTCTGCACGGCCGAGAGGCCGGAGAGCACGACATAGTCGCTCACCTCGGAAAGCGCCGTGGTGATATCCTGGACGAGTCCCCGGGCAAAATAGTCGTCGCCTCGCTCTCCTGTGAGGTTTACGAAGCCCGCCACGCTGATGGATGGGCGCTTGAGGTGTTGTCCCCCCGGGACAACGTTTGCGACTTGGCGATTGTGGGAAATCGACGCCGTCGTGTCGGATGAGGTGATGGATTGCCATAGCGCTTGGGTCTCCGGACTGACCCCGATGCCGAACTCCTTCTTCAGCATGCCCTTGCACGCCTCGAACGTACGCATCGCCCGGTCGCGCTGGCCGCACGCCGCGAGCAATTCGATCTTCAGCCGATAGGATGCCTCCCGCGTCGGCTCCATCGCGAGCAGCCGGTCGGCAAGGGCGAGCCCTGCCTCCGCGTCGACAAGACGGGCGAGCTTTTCGAAGGATTGAAGCGCGCGGTTCAGCAGCCTGTCGCGCTCGGAGGCGACCCAGTCGTCGAACGGATTGCAGCCGACATAAAAACCCTCAAGGAACGGTCCGCTGTAACCCGCCAGGGCAATTTCCAGTTCCTGCGGCGAGCGGGCGGCCAGCCCGGCCTCAAAAGCGTCGACGTCGACGCCAACGGCATCCGCATTCAGGCCAATCATATCCTTTCGGGATTGGATGATATCCACGCCTGCCCGCGCGAGATCCCGGCGCAGAAGGCTTAGGGATTGCCTGAGACTGTTGCGCGAGTGGTCGCTGTCGCTGTCGCTCCAGAACAGATCGGCCAGCTTTTCCCTTGGCGCCGCCATCCCCTGGCATCGGGCGAGGTAGGCGATGATGGCCGGACCCCTCTTGCCGGCCAGCCCTACCCGACCCCGTTCGCCTTCGATCCGGAAACCGCCGAACAAACAGATTCTGACTCTGGCGATGCTGTCATCGATCGTCATTTGCCGGGTTTCGGAGCGGTAATATGACGAAATACTAATACAAAAATAACGCGGTGCAAGCCGGACCCCTCCCCCTTCAAGCGCTGTCGTGACGTTAGGTCAATTAAGCTTCCAGAAGAAGAGCGCAGAACGCTGGCGACATAAACAAAATGGGGAAAGCAATGGCGGTCAACGCATATCTGGGATTGGCTGCGGCACTGGCGGCTTCGCTTTTCGGGGGGCCGCAGGCGCTGGCTGCCGACGTCGATGTCGCCATAGTGTTTGCAGTCGACTTCTCGTCTTCTATCGATCCGCACACAGCGGACCTGCAGCGCAATGGACACGCCGCGGCACTCGTCTCGCCACAGGTCACGGCGGCTATAACCAACAACTACCTCGGTTGCATCGCGGTGACCTATTTCGAGTGGTCGAGCCCCGGCCGCAGCCGGATCGTGTTGCCCTGGACGACGATCTGCAAGCTCGAGGATGCCCAAGCGGCCGCTCGGACTATCAGCGAGAAGGGCTTTTCCGGTTTCACCCGCAGGGCGCGGGCCGGCACATCCGTCTCCTCGGCCATCGACCTGGGAGCCTATCTCCTCGATCATTTTCCAGGAAAGGCCGCGAGGAACGTAATCGACATCTCCGGCAACGGCTCGAACAATGACGGCCTTCCTGTTCAGCCAAGCAGGCTGAACGCAGTGGCCAAGGGATACACGATCAACGCGATCGCCATTCCGGCCGAGGAAGAGCGGCAACTGGCATCTTATTTTGCCGACAACATCATTGGCGGCCCGCGGGCATTCGTGATCAGCCCTACCGGCCCCGACGACTACGCCATCGCACTTCGCCGGAAACTGGTCACCGAGATCAGCATGAACGTCGACCCCGGCGGTAGTGACGTGGCGCCCCAATGACCGATAGCGGATCGACCGGTACGCTTGCATCGCGAAGCATGGCTTTCTGCAGAAGGGGCAGGATTTAGCATGTTCCTCCTTGCCGCATTTCAGCAACTCCGGCATCAGGCGGCGTCTCTCGTGCCGCAGTCCGTTGAAGTTGCAGGTTCATGGCGTTTCGACTTTTCGTACCGATCCTCGCGGGCGCCACGTTGCGCGACCGCCTCATTGCCTGCCTCGGAGCGTTGGTGGGGATTGCTATCACCGGAGCCGTTTGCGGCTTTGCGCTCGGCGACGGATACGACGTCCCGTTGATCGTCGCTCCAATGGGTGCATCGGCAGTGCTTCTTTTCGCCGTGCCGGCGAGCCCGCTCGCCCAGCCCTGGTCGATCATCGGTGGCAACACGATTTCGGCCGGGGTCGGCCTGGTGCTTGCCTACCTGGTGGATGACCCGGTCCTTGCATCCGGACTGGCGGTGGCATGCGCCATAGCCGCGATGTCGCTCACCCGCTCCCTGCACCCGCCAGGAGGAGCGGCCGCATTGACCGCAGCTTTGGGTGGTCCGGCTGTCATCAGCGCCGGGTGGCTTTTCCCGTTCGTTCCCGTCGCGATCAATTCGATCCTGATGGTCGCGCTAGGCCTCTGCTTCCACAAGCTCGCCGGCCGCAGCTATCCTCACAAGACCGCCCCTCCCGTCAACACGCACGGCACGAGCGATCCTCCGCCGCAGGCGCGTGTCGGCTTTCAGTCGGGAGATGTGGACGCGGCCCTCACCGCGCTCGACGAGACGTTCGACATCGACCGCGGGGACCTGGAGCGCCTCCTGCGCCAGGTGGAATTCCAGGCGCTCCTGCGCTCAAACCGATCCCTGCTCTGCGAAGACATCATGTCGCGCGACATCGTCATGATCGGTCCCGACACAAAGACCGGCGAGGCCCGGAAGCTGCTGCTCGACCACAATCTTCGCACACTGCCCATAGTGGACGATGCCAGGAGATTGCTCGGGACCATCGGCCTGCGCGAACTCTCCGGATCCGAAGGGAGCGTGGGTTCGTTCCTCTCCACCGCCGCGACGGCGCACCCGCAATCGCAGGCGATGGCCTTGCTGCCGATACTGGCGGACGGACGAACCCATGCCGTCCTCAGCGG
>JAEYTV010000623.1 GCA_023433855.1 Pseudomonadota bacterium
GTCAAGATCAGATGGCATGTTGCACTTCGGTCCGATTGCGGCCGAGGCTTTTGGCCCGGTACATCGCCTCGTCCGCCGTGCGGATCAGCTCGGCCAGGCTGGCATCCTGTGGAGCCTTTGAAATGCAAAGGCCGATGCTGACCGTCACACTGTCCAGGCCTTGCGCCACCAGCGACCACGGCTCCCGGGCGAGGTCCTTGTGGATGCGCTCACAAAGCTCTTGCCCCTGGGTGGCTGAGGTATCGGGAAGCAGCATCACGAACTCCTCTCCGCCATAGCGCGCCACCACGCAAGACTGGTGCGGGAGATTTGCCTTGATGACGTTCGCGACCCGCTTGAGGCAATCGTCTCCGGCCGGATGGCCGAAGCTGTCGTTGACCCGCTTGAAGTGATCGATGTCGACCATCGCCAGGCACAGATCCAGCCGCTCGCGCCCGGCGCGTTGCCACTCCTGATCGAAGATGGCCTCGAACCCCCGTCGGTTGGCAAGGCCGGTCAGGGGATCGCTGCTGGCGATGAGGGCGAGTTCCTCGTGCGCCCGCTTCAAGGCCCGCTCGGCAAGGACGCGCTCGCGGGCATCGCGCAGCGAGCAGACGAAGGCGATGTCGGCACCGTTCAGCGTCGTCTCCTCGACCGCTCCGATGGACGCCTCCATCCAGACCCAGTCGTCGTGGCGCCCACGGACGCGGCAAACGAACGCCGCGCTGCGGCCCAGGCCGCTTCCACCGTCCGCCGAGAGGGTTGCCAGCAGCAGCGGCTGCTCGTCCTTGTGCAGGAAGTCGAGGACGTCGCGGTCCAGCATGTCCGAAGGCGTCCAGCCGAGAATGCGCGTGCATGCCGGCGACATGAACCGGATCTTGCGGTCGCGGGAGATGGCCGCGATCACGTCGGTAGAGTTCTCCGCGAGCAGGCGGTAGCGCCGCTCCTCCTCCCGCGCGCGGCGCTCCGCCACCCGCAAGTCGGATTGTTGGTGCTTCAGAAGCGTGATGTCCGAATGGGTGAAATAGCCGATGCCGTCGCTGGTGCGGCGGGCGATGACACGGCGCCATTGATCCCGCGGCAGCTCGAGCTCGAACGGCGATCCGGCAAAGCGCATGTTGTCGAGAACGCGAGGCTCCGGCGGGTCTTCTGCCCCTTCGGCCGCGGCCCAGGCCCGAGCGACCACCGCCGCGAAGGTCAGCCCCACGACCGTTTCGCCGGGGCGCACGCTGTAAAGGCGGCGGAACTCGTCGTTCGCGGCGATGATCAGATCGTTCTGATCCAGCACCATCGCCCCATCCGGGATGTGGTCGAGCAGGTCGATCAGGAAACCATGCCGTGGATCCACCCGCTCGTTGCCGTCCGACCCTTGCGCGAGTTCCTGCCACATGCGGATGCGGTTGCCCTCCGGCGTCGTCAGTGCGTTGACGCGCAGGCGGCGGCCACGGTGGTCGAAGACGAAGGGACGCGATTGCGTGCGATGCCGCTGCACGCCGTCGCGTATGTAGCGATCGATGTTGGCTTGCTCGGCCGGGTCGAGTCGCGCGGCATAGAAGCGCCGGAGATTCATCTCATAGGGTTCGCCGGCATGGACGTGGCCATCGTGTTCCGGAAAGAACTTCAGGAACGTGTTGTTCCATAAGAGGCAGCGATCGCCCGCATCGAAAAGGCACAGCGCCATGTCCATGCTGTCGAGCAGGTCTGCGAAGATTTTGTATTGCCCCCCACTCACTCCGCCACTCCGCCCATTCGGAACGAATATCCACGCACCTCGCATTATAATATGCAAATTATATTAAAATTGCAAAATGATGCCTTAGTGTATACTAAACTTATATATCAGCGCGAGACATATCAAACGCAATTTTGTCGGCTTCTATCTCTGTTTTTGGATTCGCATCATTGATACCCCTAGGTTGAGAAAGCGTCTACCGACGCCTCCTTCCCCATCACATTCGTCAGCTCATGGAGCAGCCAGTTCAGGCCTCCGTCTCGGCTGCTTCTCCTGTGCCAGATCGCCTCGACGATGGCCTCCTGCGGCGCATGCGGGAGGTCCAGCATGACATGGTGCCCCGCTTTCACGAGGCGGCGGGCGAAACGTTCAGGTAGCGTGGCCACCATGTCGGTGCGCAGGAGGATGTCTGCCGCTGATGAATAGTGCGGCAGAGACACTGCGACATGCGCCACCGCCGCTCCCTCGTCGTCAGCCTCGAGCAGGAGGCGATCGATCCACACCCGTCGCCAGACGCCCCGATCATCGAGGAAACCATCTGAAGCCTGGTCGCCGGAGCCGATCAGCTCCACCACCACGAACGGGAATGCGAACAATTGCTCCCGATTCAAGGTGGCGCCTTCCAGCGGATGACCCCGTCGCACCACCAGCGCCTCCCGGTCCTTCAGGAGAGGGGTCCTGAGGATGCGCTCCGGCAGGTCGGCAAACCAGCCGACCACAAGGTCCAGGCGCCCCTCATCCAGGTGCTGCATGACATCGATGCGACTATAGGGAAAGATCCGCAACTCAAGCTGGGGGGCATGACGCGCGAGATGCTCGACCAGGC
>JAEYTV010000643.1 GCA_023433855.1 Pseudomonadota bacterium
GGAGGCTCAGGCGAATGCCCAGGCCGACGCCTCTTCGATCCTTGAGCGGGCCGCCCAATAGCATCCCAATAAAGTCGGCGCGCGTAACCCTTTTGACAGCGCGCCGACACACTTTGATCGAGAGCATGACCCGTTCCCCATCCGGTTCAATCTGGCTGATGTTGACACCTGCGGTTGCGCTGATCGCGGTGTTCATCCTCGTTCCGATGGTACTTACAATCTGGCTGTCGTTCCACGAATGGTCGACGCAGACGGGATTTGGGTCCGCCCGGTTCGTCGGCCTCCGTAACTTCTCAGACCTACTTGGTCCGATTTCGATCGGCCGCGACTACAAGACCGCTGTCCTTAACACGGCGATCTACACGGCCCTCTCCGTTGCCATTATACTGCCGCTTTCCGTTCTGCTCGGTCTGCTTGTCCACCAGACGAGGGTGGCAGGAGGCAATGCGCTACGCACGGTGCTCTTTTCCACATACATGGTACCGATGATTGCGGTCGCGCTGGTCTGGTCCAAGCTTTATTCGCCAACCGAGGGCCCAATTAACCAGATCTTGTCATGGGTCGGAGTTGGTCCGCAGCCCTGGCTTTCGGCACCTCACACCGCGCTCGTCTCAATCGTCATCCTAAACGTCTGGCAACAGATCGGCTATTTTACGGTGCTGGTTATTGCGGGACTGACGCAGATCCCAGGATCGCTCTACGAAGCGGCCAAGATAGACGGCGCCAACCGTATCCAGGAGTTCTTCCGCATCACGTTGCCGCTGCTGCGTCGAACGCTCCTGTTCAGCTCCGTCATCGCGGTCATCAACGCGGTACAGGTGTTCGAGCCGGTAGCGCTCATCACGCAGGGCGGGCCGGCCAACGCCACCAACGTGCTGACCTTTCACATCCGCCGTGTCGGCATCGAGCGCGCACAGGGCGGACTTGGCTCGGCGATGGCGGTCATGCTGATGCTCTCTCTGATCGTTGTCATCGTCCTGATCTTCGCGATAGCGCGGCAGAAGGATGAGGAGCGCTGAGATGAGCGGCATTATCTTTCGCGGCCCGCGCCCGCGCAAGGCGGATGCCCTGGTCCTGCTGGCGATCATCGCCGTCGCGGTGGCAGCTGCGTTTCCACTCCTATGGATGGTGCTGTCGAGCCTCAAGACGCCGGCCGAGAGCATGCAGACCCCTCCGGTGTGGTTTCCCGCCGAGCCTAACTTGTCGGCCTATGGTGAGGTGGCGGGCGTCATCGACGCGCGGCGCTCGTTCTGGAACTCGTTCGTCATCGCGACGACCACGACCTCTGGCATTCTCGTCACATCGCTGATGGCGGGATATGCATTCGCCAAGTATCGCTTCCGCGGCCGGGATGCACTGTTCGCCATCATGATCGCGACGATGTTCCTGCCACCGATCGTGACGCTCATCCCGCTCTACCGGCTCGTCACCTATATGGGCTTCAACGCCAGCCTGGTCGGCGTGATCGTGCCGAACCTCGCTAACGCCTTCGGCATCTTCCTGATGAGACAGTTCATCGCCGGGGTGCCGGACGAACTCATCGACGCCGCGCGCATCGACGGCGCATCGGAGTTGCGCATCGTCTTTTCCATAATAGCTCCGTCGGTGGTACCAGCGATCGCCGCGCTTGCGCTGTTCGCATTCGTCTATCACTGGAACACTTACCTGTGGCCACTGACCGTTCTGCAGGGGAATACGAACGACTACCCGATCGTTCTCAGCCTCGGGCGACTCCTTAGCTACAATCGCGGCGCCATGAATACCGGCCTCGTAATGGCGGGGGCTACGCTCGCAGTGCTTCCGCCGCTAGTGCTGTTCGTCTTCCTGCAACGCTTCTTCGTCGACTCGATCGTGAGCACGGGAGTGAAGGGATGAGCGCGCTGGCGATCGACCTCGGCGGAACCAACCTGCGTGCCGGCCTTGCGATGGACGACGCGATCGAACCCGCATTGCTAGGGCGCTGGAACGCGCCGGCAAGCCTCGATGAGTTTCGCACCCGTATCGAAGCGTTGCTCATGGAGCATGACGCAAACGAGCTCGGCGTCTGCATACCAGGCCTTGCGCGCGGCACTGTCTGTAGTTGGGTACCCAACCTGCCGTTCCTCGATGGCATCGATCTTGCGGACATGTTTCCGAACATCAGCGTGGCGCTCGGCAACGACGCGCAGTTGGCCCTTCTAGCAGAGGCTGTGGGCGGCGCGGCGCGGGAGACGAAGAACGCGATCCTGCTCGCCATCGGCACCGGCATTGGTTCGGCCGTACTGGTAGACGGCCGGATCCTTTGCGGTGAAGGCGGGGCAGCTGCGTCGTTTGGCTGGGCATGCGCCGACTTGTCCGACAAGGGTGACGGCGCTCACGGTTGGCTGGAACGGACCGCATCTGGCACCGCGCTTGATCGCATTGCAGCAGGGCTTGGTATTGCCGATGGCCCCGCGCTCGTGGCCGATGCCCGTAGCGGTGACAACCGTGCGATCGCCGCGCTTGAATCGCCTATGACCGCGCTTGGTACGGCGCTCGCCGGGGCCGTCGCTTTGACCGGTTCGCCGCTGGTAATTTTCGCAGGCGGGGCAGCTGACAGTCTCGACATGCTTGGTCCACTCATCCGGCCGGCGCTGACGCGCCACTTGCCGCCACACTTGCGTGGAGTTCGGCTTGCTGCTGGCGGCTTTGGACCACGCGCCGCGCTCACAGGCGCCGGCCTTGCCGCTCGCGGACACCCGATTTGGGTGGAGGAGAAGTTATGACGATCCCCATCATGCGGGTGGACCGCTCTCGTCCCGAACCGCTCTGGCACCAAGCAGAACAGGCGCTCCGTGCATTAATCGCCGACGGCACGTGGCCCGACGGCACACAGCTTCCCAATGAGGGAAAGCTCAGCGAGATATTGGGGGTGAGCCGCATCACCATCCGCCATGCGCTGCGCAACGTCGAGGAATCCGGACTGCTGCGTCGCGAGCACGGCCGCGGTACTTTCGTGCGCACTTCGACTGTGACTGCCGGCGTGCGCGGGCTAACCAGTTTCACACAGGAGATGGCCGATCGCGGACTCGTCGTAGGCTCCCGCGTCCTGGAGATCAGCGAGCTACCTGCGTCAGAAGAGGTGGCAAATGCACTTGAGATCGCCAAGGGTGAGACGGTGGTGATGTTACGCAGGCTGCGCGCCGGCAACAATCAGCCGATTGGCATCCAGAATGCATTTATGCCCGCGCGCCGGGTGCCAGGATTGGTGGATATCGTCGGCCCAATTCCTTCGCTGTACGAACTTCTGCGAAGCCGTTTTGGCATCTCCCCGCAGGTGGCGCGGGAGATTTACCGTGTAGGCTCAGTGTCGGCGGAAGATGCAGCCTTGCTGGACGTGGAAGCGGGCAGCCCCGCCTTCATCGTGCAACGCATCACCTCCGACGGACACGGCCCCTTCGAATATACCGTCTCGACCATGCGCGGCGACCGCTATGAGATCCGGTCGCGGCTCCAACTTTAGCATCAACGAAAGGTAAGACTTCATCATGTCCCACTATATCAGCAGCCTGGTGAAACTCGCGGAGCGGGCCGCAGACGAGAATGAGCAAGCGTTCGAGAAGGCCGCCATCGCCCTCGCGGCCAGTCTCGAGAAGGAGGGCCTCATACATCTTTACGGGTCTGGTCACTCGGTGTTGCCTGTGCAGGAAACCTATCCACGCTATGGCAGCTACGTCGGCTTCAATCCCCTGACTGACCCCCGCGTGATGTGGCACAACATTCTGGGCGCAGGAGGTGTGCGCGAACTACTGTGGCTTGAGCGCACGGAGCACTACGCGGAGAAGTTCCTGGATCATCAGCCATTAAATCCAGGCGACTCAATCGTCATTTTTGGCCATAGCGGGCGCAACGCGTCGGGAATTGACGCTGCCCTCTACGCCAAGAAGCGCGGCATCACGGTCGTGGCGATCACCGCCAAGGCCAATCTCGATAAGCCCGCCACGCATTCCTCGGGCAAGAGGCTGGCGGATGCAGCCGACATCGTCATAGACACTTGCGCCCCGATCGAGGATGCGATCGTTTCCGTCGAAGGCTGGTCTCGACCCGTCGCCGGGTCATCCACTGTGCTCGCCATGATGATGATGCACGAGCTGGTCGCCCGCACCGCACAGAAGCTCGCCGAGAAAGGGATCGAGTCCCCCACCTTCGCATCGCCGACCATTGCCGGTGTAACTCTGCATGACACCGACCAAATCTATGGCGTCTATCGCGAGCGAATGATCAAGGCACAAGAGAAACATCTCGATTTCTTCAAGCAGCGTATGAGCGGAGAATGATCCTCTGGTGCGCACGTGCGCACCGGAAGCCGCGCGCATTC
>JAEYTV010000052.1 GCA_023433855.1 Pseudomonadota bacterium
CTCCGAGGACGCTCGCCAGGCCCATGAGCCAGCCAGCCGCGACCAGGTCGATCCCCAGTTCGTCTCGCAGCAGGGGAATGGCCGGCGGGACTTTGCCGACGTGCAGCGCGGCGGCGATCCCGCCCATAACGGCAATCGCGATATGTCCCCAGCGTGTCATGTCCGGCGCTCCGTCGTGCAGTCGCCGGAGGCTTACCATCCCGACGTCGCGCGCGGTATTAGATCCCCGTATCGAGCATAACTTATCTGACCTGCCCCGATGGATGGCAAACGCGCATCAACTGGCCTGGCGCAGCGGCTCGCGGTTTTCCTCGGTCTTCAGGCTCTGCACCAGCTTGGCGAGCCAATCGACGAAAACCCGTACCTTGTTGCTGAGGTGCCGCGTCTGCGGATAGACGATGTAGATCGGCAGGGAGTCACATTGCCATTCGGGAAGGACCTGGACCAACTTGCCGCTCTCGACCGCTTCGCGCACCATGAATCGGGGCGATCGAGCGACGCCGAGTCCGGAAAGCGCTGCGTTGACATAGCTGCGGGCATCGTTGACGGACAGGATGTAGCGCGGTGTGACCTCGATGGTGTCCTCGTCCCGGCTGAAACCGATCGGCATAACCCGGCCCAGGTTGGCATTGAGATAGCCGACGGCGTAGTGGTCTTCTTCAAGCGCAGCGGGGTGCTCCGGCACACCAAACTTGCGCAGGTAGGAGGGTGCCGCATAGGTGCACATGCGGATCTCGCCGACTTTGCGCGCGATCAGCGATTGGTCGGTGGGTGTCCCGCCCCGCAGCGCGCAATCCACGTTTTCCGCTATGTAGTCGACTAGGCGGTCTCCGACCCCGATGTCGAGGTGGATTTGCGGATACCGCTGGTGAAAGTCGCAGAGCGCCGGGATGACCAAAAGATCCGCGAAGGCCCCGGACATTTCGACCCGTAGGCGGCCGGACGGCTGCGTCTGCGAGTTCGACATGCTACCGTCCAGTTCATCGAGTTCGGACAGGATCTGGACTGCGCGCTCGTAGTAGAGCGCGCCGTCGGTGGTCACCATGACCTTGCGCGTGGTTCGGTTGAGCAGTGTTGTCCGCAGGCGCGCCTCGAGGCTCTGGACGAGGTTGGTGACAGTGGTCTTCGGCATGTTGAGCGTGGCGGCTGCTCGGGTGAAGTTCCCTGTTTCAACGACGCGAACGAATACTCGCATTGCTGACAGTTGGTCCATCTGGGTCTTCCCTGCTGCGGCGCAGCATTATTTGGATTATCGGAACAGTGTTGTCGAAACTGGCAATCTAGTATGAAATCTCTGGAATAATAATATCAGGTTCCAGATTGGCAGCAAGCGGTCCTCCAAAGAGGGAGGCGCGAGGATTTGTGATGACGGTGCAATGGGAAAATATTGCTTTTGACAGGTCGGTGAAACCGCCTGTTCCCATGCGTCTTTATGACGGGGCCGCGAGAGGCAAGGCGCCGCCACTTGTGCTCTATCTTCGCGGCGGTGCGTTTCTGGAGCAGGGCCGGGCTGAGCCTGAACGCCCGATCGGCAAGGCCCTCGCAGAAACCGGGGCCGTGGTGCTGGAGGCCGACTACAGCAGCGTTTCTCACAACGTCTTCCCCCAGGCGATGGAATGCGCCTTCCTTGCACTGAACTGTCTGGACGGCAGGCGCAAGCAGTTTGGCAGCGTGAAGTCGCAACTGTTTGTTGCCGGTGATGAAGCAGGTGGCAATGTCGCGGCGGGTGTGGCGCTGAAAGCGCGTGACCAGATGCCGGGACAGCTCAGCGGTCAGATTCTGCTCTCGCCGATGATCGACCCGAGGATGGCCACCAGTTCGTTCCGTGCCGCGGATGAGAGCATGGGCCAGCGTTGGGCGGAAGGCTGGAGCCACTATCTGCGGTCCGCGTGCGGACTCCAGCATCCTTATGCCGCGCCGAGCCTCTGCTCGCGGCTAACGGGTGTTGCGCCTGCCCTCATTGTGACATCGGAAGATGATCCGTTGAGGGACGAGGTGATTGGCTATGCCAAGCGCCTTGCCGAGGCCGGTGTTTCGGTACGGCGAAAGGTCTTCCCGGCTGGTTGTGGCTGGACGGGCATTTACAAGGACGGCAGTGGTAAATGGATGGAGGGACTTTGCTCCGAGTTTACCGAGTTCGTCCGGCAATTGAGTAAGTAATACGCATATTTGAGAATAAATTGCGGTCCTCTCCCAGGACCGACAGGAGAGAATACGATGACCTCGAAGATTAAGAACTGGGCCCTGTGGGGCACCGGACTTGGTACGGCTGCGCTGATTGCTTCTGCCTCCGTTTATCTCGACATGCCGAAAGGCGCCAATGCCGCACCGACCACCGCAGCAGCTCCGGCCCCGGCCGTCCCCGTCACCGTTGCGACGGTCCAGCCGCGCAACATCACAACCTGGCAGGAATTTTCCGGGAGGCTGGAAGCGGTTGACCGCGTTCAGATCCGCCCTCGGGTCGCAGGCACGATCCAGTCGGTCCACTTCCGTGAAGGCGGACTGGTCAACGCCGGCGACCTTCTCGTGACGATTGATCCCGAGCCCTACAGGGCAGCGGTCGCGCAGGCGGAAGGGCAGGTCGCTTCAGCCGAAGCAAGGGTCGAACTCACCAGGAAGGAACTTGAGCGAGGCAACAACCTCGTCGCCAAGAACACCATTTCCCAAAGCGATCTGGCACAGCGGCAGAGCGCCCAGAGTGAAGCCCTTGCCAACCTCCAGTCAGCCAGGGCGGCACTGAAGGTGGCGCACCTTAACCTGGGATACACGGAGATCAGGGCGCCCATCTCCGGCCGGGTGGGCAGGCTGGAGATTACCGTCGGCAATCTGGTTGCCGCGGGCTCTGAGTCCAGTCCCCTGACGACAATCGTTTCCGTAGATCCGATCTACGCGAGCTTCGATGCCAGCGAGGATCTGGTGAGCCGCATCCTTTCCCAGCTTACCGCCGAGGATGGTCTTCGGCCGATCGAGCAGGTGCCGGTCGAGGTCCGTACCCTTGCCGAGGCAGATGCTCCCATCAAGGGGAAGCTGCAGCTCATCGACAACGAGGTAAGTGCGTCGAGCGGGACGATCCGCGCTCGCGCTGTCTTCGACAATCCCGGTGGCAAGCTGATCCCGGGCCAGTTCGTGCGGGTTCGCATGGGCCAGCCCAAGGCGGAAGACCATCTCCTCATCAGCGAGCGCGCCATTGGAACGGACCAGGACAAGAAGTTTGTCTTTGTAGTCGATGAAAACAAGACGGTGGCTTCTCGTCAGGTGGAACTAGGTGCAGCGGTGGACGGCATGCGGATCGTTGAAAAGGGCCTGAATCCCGGAGACCGCATCGTCGTCAACGGCCTCCAGCGCATTCGTCCCGGGGCGGCTGTAGAACCGCAGGAAGAAGCCGCGGTAGCGACCAAGTAATACGCTGACCGGCGCAAGCCGGCCAGCGCATCCCATTCATTCACGCCTGTGTCACCTGCAGCCGCCTGGCTGCGGGACGGGTGTTTTCCGTTTCTTGTTCAACCCCGGAGAGAGGGCTTTGACATGAATATCTCGAGGTTTTTTGTCGACAGGCCGGTCTTTGCCGCGGTTTTGTCGATCCTCATCGTGGTGGCCGGCCTTATCGGCATGCGGGCACTTCCCATTTCGGAATATCCTGAAGTCGTTCCGCCGTCGATCGTTGTGCGGGCCACCTATCCGGGTGCCAATCCGACGGTGATCGCCGAAACGGTCGCCACGCCGCTCGAAGAGCAGATCAATGGCGTCGAAGACATGCTTTACATGTCGAGCCAGGCGACGTCAGACGGGGTGCTGACGCTCACCGTCACCTTCAAGCTTGGAACAGACCCGGACAAGGCTCAGCAGCTCGTCCAGAACCGTGTGTCGCAGGCCGAGCCGCGGCTGCCGTCGGAGGTGCGTGCCCTCGGCATCACGACGGTCAAGAGTTCGCCCGACTTCATCATGGTGGTCAACCTCGTCTCGACCGGGGGAGCCTACGATATCACCTATCTTCGCAACTACGCGACGCTCAACATCCGAGACCGTCTCGCCCGCATCGAAGGCGTAGGCCAGGTGCAGGTCTTCGGCGCAGGCGATTACTCGATGCGCGTCTGGATCGATCCCCAGAAGGCAGCCGAGCACGCACTTGCCGCGAGCGATATCTCGAACGCCATCCGGGCCCAGAACATCCAGGCCGCTGCCGGTATCATCGGAGCGTCGCCGAGCCAGCCCGGCGTGGATCTGCAACTGAACGTGAATGCCCAGGGCCGCCTTCGTACACCGGAGGAATTCGGCAATATCATCGTCAAGAGCGGAGAGAACGGGGAGATAACCCGACTTCGGGATGTTGCAAGGATCGAACTCGGCGCTGCCGATTATACACTTCGCTCGCTGCTCGACGGAGAGCCGGCGGTCGCCGTCGCCGTCCTACAGGCGCCGGGCTCGAATGCCATCGAGATCGCCGATACCGTGCAGGCAACGATGAACGAACTGCAGGAGGCCATGCCTGCGGGCGTTAAATACGAGATCGTCTACGACACGACCAAATTCGTCCGCTCGTCGATCGAGAAGGTCGTCGAGACGCTTCTGGAGGCGGTTGCCCTCGTCGTTCTGGTCGTCATCCTGTTCCTGCAGACCTGGCGGGCGTCGATCATTCCCTTGATTGCCGTGCCGGTTTCGATCATCGGAACGTTCGGAGTGATGTATGCCTTCGGCTTCTCGATCAACGCCCTGACGCTGTTTGGGCTGGTTCTGGCAATCGGCATC
This sequence comes from Pseudomonadota bacterium, assembly GCA_023433855.1. GTDB lineage: Bacteria > Pseudomonadota > Alphaproteobacteria > Rhizobiales > Rhizobiaceae > Neorhizobium. The sequence goes on from JAEYTV010000052.1 coordinate 4,747, forward strand.
GTGGTCGACGACGCGATTGTCGTTGTGGAAAACGTAGAACGCAACATCGAGAACGGCCTCAGTCCGCGTGATGCAACGTATCGCGCCATGAAGGAGGTCTCGGGACCGATTATTGCGATCGCTCTCGTGCTGGTGGCGGTTTTCGTGCCGCTGGCCTTCATCAGCGGCCTGTCCGGCCAGTTCTACCGGCAGTTCGCTTTGACGATCGCAATCTCGACCGTCATCTCCGCGATTAATTCGCTGACGCTGTCGCCGGCACTTGCAGCGCTGCTCCTGAAGGACCATCACGCACCCAAGGACTGGCTGACCCGTTTCATGGACCGGATCTTCGGATGGTTCTTCCGTGGCTTCAATCGCGCCTTCGGGGCGGCTTCCAACGGTTATGGCCGTACCGTCGGCGGCCTGCTGAGCCGCAAGAGCTTGGTGATGATCATCTACCTGGCTTTGGTCGGCGCGACCTACAGCATGTTCAATGCCGTGCCGAGCGGCTTCGTGCCCGCCCAGGACAAGCAGTATCTGATCGGCTTCGCACAGCTTCCCGACGGTGCCACGCTCGACCGGACGGAAGACGTCATCAAGCGGATGAGCGATATCGCCATGGAACAGCCCGGCGTCGAACACGCCATCGCATTCCCCGGCCTGTCGATCAACGGGTTCACGATCGGCTCGAACGCTGGCATCGTGTTCGCGGTGCTGGATGATTTCGAGAACCGGAAGACCCCGGAACTCTCAGGCGGTGCCATCGCGATGGCGCTGAACCAGAAGTATGCTGGCATCCAGGACGCGTTCATCGCCATGTTCCCGCCGCCGCCGGTCAATGGTCTCGGTCAGACGGGTGGGTTCAAGCTGCAGATCGAGGATCGCGCAGGATTCGGTTACCAGACGCTCGACGAAGCGGCCAAGGCGGTTCTCGCCAAGGCCTACCAGACGCCGGAGCTCGCAGGGATCTTCTCCAGCTTCCAGATCAACGTGCCGCAGCTTTACGCCGATCTCGACCGGGCAAAGGCGGAACAACTGGGCGTGTCGGTGACGGACGTGTTCGAGACGCTGCAGATCTACCTCGGCTCGCTCTACGTGAATGACTTCAACGCCTTTGGCCGCACCTATAGCGTCCGCGTGCAGGCCGATGCGAAGTTCCGTGCAAAGCCGGAGGATATCGGCCAGTTGAAGGTTCGCTCCCAGTCGGGCGAGATGATACCTCTGTCGGCGCTTCTCACGGTGGATGCGCAGACCGGACCAGAGCGTACAACCCGGTACAACGGTTTCCTCTCGGCCGATATCAATGGTGGTCCGGCACCCGGCTTCTCGTCGGGGCAAGCACAGGCCGCCATCGAGAAGATCCTGGCGGAAACCTTGCCATCCGGGATCGACTACGAGTGGACGGATCTCACCTACCAGGAGATCCTCGCCGGCAACTCCAGCGTGGTGGTCTTTCCGCTTGCGCTGCTGCTGGTCTATCTCGTGCTTGCGGCCCAGTATGAAAGCCTCACCTTGCCACTGGCGATCATCATGATTGTTCCGATGGGCGTGCTGGCTGCCATGACGGGGGTCTGGCTGACCGGTGGAGACAACAACATCTTCACCCAGATCGGGCTCGTGGTGCTGGTGGGACTTTCGGCGAAAAACGCGATCCTGATCGTCGAGTTCGCCCGAGAGCTGGAGTTCGAAGGACGCACTCCGCTCCAGGCCGCGATTGAGGCGAGCCGCCTGCGTCTGCGCCCGATTCTGATGACCTCCATGGCGTTCATCATGGGCGTGGTGCCGCTGGTCTTCTCCACCGGTGCAGGTGCGGAGATGCGCGTCGCGATGGGGGTTGCCGTCTTCTCCGGCATGATCGGCGTGACCTTCTTCGGGATCTTCATGACGCCGGTCTTCTACATGCTGGCACGTTTGCTTACCGGCAGCCGTCCCCTACGGCAGCACGGCACGGAGGCAGCACCCGCTCTCTCTCCAGCGG
>JAEYTV010000054.1 GCA_023433855.1 Pseudomonadota bacterium
GCCCGGGCCTCCCCTTCGAGATCCCGGATAGGAGACACGACATGCCAACAAGGAATAGGATCGCCTATGCCTTCCTGGCTCCCTATCTTCTCATCTTTGCGGCCTTCTGGCTCTGGCCGATCATCAATTCGCTGCTGATCTCCTTCTAGAACACGCGGGTCAATCCATGGCGATTCAGCCTCTCGGCCAACTGGGGCCGGCTGTTCGGCGATCCTGCATTCTACAATGCGCTGTCCAACACTCTGATCATCCTGGTGATCCAGGTTCCGGTGATGATTGCGCTGGCCACCGTGATGGCGGTGCTCCTCAACTCGCCGCTCCTGAAGGCCCGGCCGCTCTACCGCTTTGCATTCTTCGCACCTGTGGTGGTCGGAGAAGTTGCCTATGCCGCGGTCTTCCGGCTGATGTTCAGCGCCGATTTCGGCATCGTCAACAAGGTGATCGCCTCCGCTGGCTTTGCTCCGGTGTCCTGGTTCGACAATGCCAATGCGGCCATGGCCCTGGTGATCATCGCGATCACCTGGCGATGGGCAGGCTATAACGCCATCATCCTGCTGGCGGGACTGCAGTCAATTCCAGGCGATGTCTACGAAGCGGCCCGAATCGATCGGGTGAGCCGATTCCAGCAGTTTATCCACATCACCTTGCCGTTGCTGAAACCGATCATCAGCTTCTGCGTCGTGCTGTCGGTGATCGGCACCATGCAACTCTTCACCGAACCGTTTCTGATCACCAATCGCGGCGGGCCCGGCGGCGGGACCGAAACGCTCGGTCTCCTGCTTTACCGCCAGGGCTTCACGTCGCTCAACTTCGGTTACGCCTCGGCGATTGCCTATACGATTGCAGCGCTTGCGGTGGCGATCTCGCTCGTCAACCTTCTTCTCGGGGACAGGAAATGAGATCGAAGTCCCGCACCTTGCTGATCAACCGGATCGCCCTGCATGCGGTACTGACGCCGCTCGCCATCATCTGGCTGTTTCCTCTCTGGATGATGCTGGTGTTCTCTACCATGCCGGACAACGGGATTTTCACGCCCGAGATCGTGCTGTGGCCGTCCACGCGATTTATTGACAATTTCCGCAATCTGCAGGCCGACACCGATTTTGTACGGGCAATGTTCATCTCGATCGTCGTGGCGGTGATCTATACCGTCCTGTCGGTTCTCTTGACCTCGATGGCTGCCTGGGCCCTTGCGCGGTATCGCTTTGCCGGGAGATCCATGATCATAGCCATCATACTGGGGACAATCACCCTGCCCTTTGCAGTCGTGGTTATTCCGCAGTTCATTATGGTGGCGCGCGAATTCAGGCTTGCCAATACTTGGGTGGCGCTGATTGTCCCGCCGCTTTTCAATTCGCTCGGCGTCCTGTTCATGCGCCAGGCCTTCTCGATGATGCCCACCGAACTCTTCGACGCAGCAAGAGTGGAGGGTGTGAAGGAGTGGCGGATTTTCCTCCATATTGCCTTGCCGCTTGCGCGCCCGACGATGGCGGCGCTTGCGATCATCCTCTTCCTGGCATCCTGGAACAACTATCTCTGGCCGCTTCTGATCAATTCCCGGCCGAACATGATGACCGCACCGGTCGCGCTCGGCACCTTGATCGGCCTCACCAAGGTTTCATGGGGCGGGATCATGGCGGGCGCAGTGCTTCTGACCGCTCCGGTCCTCGTCGTGTTTGTCTTTCTTCAACGTCATTTCATCGCCGGCATCGCGGCCGGCGCCGTCAAGTAGTCTGGGAGGAGCATGGCAGACATTGCACTCGAAAACGTCGTCAAGCGCTTCGGCGCCTATCAGGTGGTGCATGGTGCAAGCCTGGAAATCAAGGACGGCGAGTTTGTTGTCTTCGTCGGACCGTCCGGTTGCGGCAAGTCAACCCTGCTGCGCATGATCGCGGGCCTTGAAGACATTTCGTCAGGGACCATCCGGATCGGCGGAAATGTCGTCAACGACACCGAGCCGTCCGAGCGTGGCATTGCCATGGTTTTTCAATCATACGCCCTTTATCCGCATATGACTGTGCGGCGGAACCTGTCGTTCGGGCTCGACATGAACGGCAACCCGAAGGTGGATACGGCAAGGCGCGTCGCCCGCGCAGCCGAGATCCTCCAGATAGAGGAGCTTCTTGAGCGTCGCCCCGGCCAGCTTTCGGGCGGGCAGCGCCAGCGCGTCGCGATCGGAAGAGCGATCGTCCGGGAGCCACAGGTCTTTCTGTTCGACGAACCGTTGTCCAATCTCGACGCCGAACTGCGCGTCCAGATGAGGGTTGAGATCTCCAGGCTGCACAAGCGGCTTGGCACGACCATGATCTACGTCACCCACGATCAGACCGAGGCTATGACACTTGCCGACAAGATCGTCGTGCTCCGCGCAGGTCGGATAGAACAGGTGGGGGCGCCACTCGACCTGTACGATGATCCGGCCAACCGGTTCGTGGCGGGCTTCGTCGGTTCGCCGAAGATGAATTTCCTGAAAGCAGAGGTGATCGAGACGGCTCCGGGCATGACCGTGGTGGCGTTGGCGGCTAACCGGGGTGTCACTCTCACCCTGCCCTTGTCTTCCGTTGTTCCCGCGGGCACGCCTGTCATCCTAGGCATCCGGCCGGAGCACTTCATCGAGGCCGGCCAGGGCGACGCCGACCTTCAGGTGCAAGTGGAGGTCGCGGAACACCTCGGCAATACCAGCTACGTCCATGCGAGCCTTTCTGGGGAACCGATCATTATCCAGCGACCGGAATCCCGCGATCTCGGCGAGCAAGACACACTCGTCGTCGCCCTGGCGGCTCGCCGGGTTTTTCTTTTCGACCAGCAGGGCAATCGCCTGCGCTGAACGGCGTCCAGTCCATTGAAAGAAGAGACATGACCATGAACGAAACGATCCGCTGGGGCATTATAGGACCAGGAACCATCGCCAGAGCTTTTGCCGAGGGCATTTTGCACTCAAGAACCGGCAGGCTGATTGCCATTGCCAGTCGCAACCCCGATAAACCGGGATTGCCAGAAGCCTTCCCGGGAGCGCGCATCGTTGCCGGCTATGACAGTCTCTTGGCCGATCCGGAAATCGATGCCGTGTATGTCGCAACGCCTCACACCGGTCACGCCGAATGGGCGATCAAGGCGGTTCGGGCCGGCAAGCATGTGCTCATCGAGAAGCCGATGGCGCTCTCTGCCTACGACGCGGATGTGATCTTCCATGAAGCTAAAAAGGCAAACGTGTTCGCTGGCGAAGCTTATATGTACCGCCTCCACCCTCAGACGGCAAAGGTCGTCGACCTGGTTCGAAGTGGTGCGATCGGCGACGTCCGCATCATCCGCTCCAGTTTCGGCTTCAACATGCAGACCTTCAGGCCCGAACACCGCCTGTTCAGCAACGACATGGCCGGAGGCGGCATCCTCGATGTCGGGGGTTACCCCGTTTCGATGGTCAGGCTGATTGCCGGGGTCGTTTCTGGCCAGAATTTCGCCGAGCCGACCACCGTGGCGGGCGCGGCTTACCTTGGGCAGTCGGGCGTGGACGAATGGGCCTCCGCAGTCCTCAAGTTCGAGAATGGCATCGTCGCGGAGGTTTCGTGCTCGATCATGGCCCAGCAGGACAATACCCTGCGCATCATCGGCTCCAAGGGCCGCCTCGAAGTGAAGGATTTCTGGTTCGCCTCCGGCCGGCAAGGTGGCGTCGGGCGGATCGAGATCATCAGAGGAGAGGAGCGGGAAACAGTTGAACTGGAGGAGAGAGGTTATCTCTACTCCTTCGAGGTCGATGCAGCAGGCGACGCCATCCGGGCGGGCAGGCAAGAGTTTTCGTGGCCCGGCATGACCGCCGCAGACTCGCTCGGCAATCTCCGCGTACTTGACCAATGGCGGGCGTCCGTTGGGCTCGAATACAGAGTTGAAACCGCGGTCAAGCGCTTGTCCAACATCCGTGGCGAGACGGTCATTGGGGGGGATTCCATCCCGAAGCGGCAGATCGCCGGCCTCCGGAAACCTGCTTCCGTCGTTAGCCTTGGCTTCGAGTTCTTTCCGAGCTTTGCTGCGGCATCCTTGACCATGGACTGCTACTTCGAAGCCGGGGGCAACCTCTTCGACAGCGCCTATGTTTATGGGGCCGGCAAGACGGAGAAGATCTTCGGGGATTGGCATACGAGCCGCCGGATACCGCGCGAGGACTTCATCCTGATCGGCAAGGGCGCGCATTCGCCACTTTGTTATCCGGACGTCATCGCCAAACAGCTTGACCAGTCCCTCGATCGCCTCAGGACGGACTACGTCGACGTCTATTTCATGCACCGCGACAACCCCATGATACCGGTTGGCGAGTTCATCGACGCGATGGATGCGGAGGTCAGGCGGGGCCGCATCCGGGGCATTTTCGGGGGCTCGAACTGGAGCCGCGAACGGATGGACGAGGCAGTCGCCTATGCCCGCAAAAATGGCAGGGCCGCGCCATCTGCCGTGTCCAACAACTTCTCGCTTGCAAAGATGCTCGATCCCATCTGGCCGGGGTGTGTCGCTGGTTCGGATGATGAGTGGTAAAACTGGTTCTCCGAAAGGCAGGTGGCGAATTTCGCCTGGTCAAGCCAGGGAAGAGGCTTCTTCACCGAACGTGCAGGGCGCGATACGCGAGACGACGAGGAACTGGTTCGCGTGTGGTACTCGGAGGAAAACTTCGCCCGTCGGGACCGCGCAATCGCGCTTGCCAGGGAACTCGGACGAGAACCGATCCATGTGGCGCTTGCCTATGTCCTCGCACAGCCGTTTCCTGTCATCCCATTGATCGGACCGCGTACTGTTGCGGAGCTGGAAGACAGTCTTTCGGCATTGGACATCGAGCTTTCTCCGCAACAGGTTAGATGGCTTGAGACAGGTTCATGATGCCCGCCATTGAAGGTATCGCCGATCGCGACGACCAAGGAAGGGTCGTGGTTTGTGTTTCTAGTCCACGGCATCTCGCGGCGGGTAACTCTGGCGACGCGGGCGGCGGGGCGGCTGCGTCCACCAAGGCCACTGGAAGTAACGCCGACAGTGCTTCCCGCGGCTTGAAACCAGCCCTTTGGCAGATCGTTAGTATGAAGGAGCCTGGCCGTTTGGCGCAGCCGCATCCGCGGTCTGGTTGCTATACGCTCCCTCACCATAACCTCCCTCGGTTCAACCATAGGGGCTACCAATGCTGACTGTTTCTTCGATCGCCCATGTAGCGATCCGGGTGAAGGACATCGATCGTACGCTCGACTTCTACATCAACAAGCTCGGCTTTTCCGAGTTGCTGCGGCTCGACCGCGACGGAAAACTCTGGCTCGTGTACCTTCGCCTCACCGATGATCAGTATCTGGAGGTCTTTCCGGACGCCGAAGGGACCGATGTTCCCGGCCCTGAAGCCGTCGGCTACAACCACATGTGCCTGGCTGTACCGGATATCGACAAAGCCGTCCGGGAACTAGAGGCGGCCGAGGTACCGCTGATCCGCCCGAAGATAAAGGGAGCGGACGGCAACTGGCAGGCCTGGATCGCCGACCCCGATGGTCACCGTATCGAGCTGATGGAGATGTCGCCTGAAGGCATGCAGGCGCAGGCAATCGCACGGCGCAGAGCGCCGTGACGATGCGCGGATCAGTTACCTGACAACCCTCGATCTCGACCCCTGTGAATTGAACCTGCTGCCAGCGGCAATCTCGAGCTAAATGCGCCGCGGCCGCTGTTTGTGTCAGACCGTAGACTGTAGGGACCCGGGCTGGCTGCGCGGGTGCGGAACATACCGCCGAAGACGACGCTCAGCTTCCTCAACAACCCCGCCAATCCACGGAGGCTACCCTGTATGAGGCTCTCCGAGCTCTACAGGTCCGGTGGCTGCGATGGAACCTTGCATTGGGGGTGAACTCGCTGATCAACCTCGGAATGGCCATGGCCCTCGTCGCCCCGCATGAGGGGCCGCTTGAGCAGAGACGCACTACTTGGTTTTGACGGTACCAGACTGCTGAACCCTGCCTTCCTGCGTTGTCGCGAGCAACTCGGCTTGATCGGCAACGATCGCCGCAGCCTCGTTGCGCAAGACGTCCTTCGCATTCTTGCGCGCATTCTCCATCGCGATATCCGCGTCCAGGCTGCGCTCGTTTGCTTGCAGGCCATCGTCGTTTTCGGGAGCCGCTGCTCCGTCGCGCCGTTCCCGGGCCTTCAACCGGCTCGCAAGGGCGGCTTGTTCCGCGCGGCGCTCCGCTTCGTTGAGAGACACGACACGCTTGTTGCGTTGGGCAATGAGCTCGGCCGCGTCTTCAACAAAGTGCCTGAAATCCGCGTCATTCTTTACCCGTTCGTCGTGCCTGCGCTGCAGTTCGGGCAATACCGATGCGATCCTTGTGGAGCCTTTGTATCTCGCAGCCTTGATCTGAGCCCATGGCAGCGCATTCTCGTAGCTCGACTCACCGAGGGTCTTGGGGTCCGAGAGACCCGGCAACTGGATATCGGGGGTAACGCCGCGCAGCTGCGTCGTGCCACCGTCGATGCGGAAAAATTGCGCGATCGTCAGCTTCAATTGACCGAATTCCGGCGTCTTGTTGCGCGCTGCCTGGTCAAGATCGACGACTGTCTGTACGGTGCCCTTTCCAAAACTCGGCTCACCGACAACAACTCCGCGGCCATGGTCCTGGATTGCGGCCGCAAAGATCTCGGAAGCCGACGCCGAACCGCGATTGATCAGGACGGCGAGCGGGCCGGGCCAGACGGGCGCCGTCCGATCATCACTCGCCACCTCGACGTCGCCGTCGGCGTCGCGTTGTTGAACCACCGGCCCTTTTCCGACGAAAAGGCCGGTCAGATCGATGGCTTCCGCCAGGGAGCCGCCACCGTTGTCGCGCAGATCCACGACGACACCATCCACCTTCGCCTGCTTCAGTTCTTCGAGGAGCTTCGCGACATCGCGGCTGGCGCTTCGATAATTCTTCTCGCGCTTGCGACGACCTTCGAAATCCTCGTAGAACGCCGGCAGGGTTATTACGCCTATTTTGCGTACGCTGCCGTTATTCTCGATATCAAGGACGGTCTTCTTTGCCGCCTGTTTCTCAAGGCTCACCTTGTCGCGCACGAGCCTGACAAGCTGGTGGTTTCCGGTCTCACCCGCATCTGCGGGGAGCACATCCAATCGCACCACCGAATTTTTCGCGCCGCGGATCAGCTGCACCACCTCGTCGAGTCTGGTGCCGACGACCTCCACGATAGCGCCGTTGTCACCCTGGCCGACGCCAACGATGCGATCGCCCACAGCGAGTTTTCCGGACAGCTGCGCCGGTCCACCGGGAACGAGTTCGCGAACGGTGGTATATCCATCCCGTTCCTGAAGCACCGCGCCTATGCCGACCAGCGACAGCTTCATGGAGATGTCGAAGTCCGCCGCGGCCGCGGCACCGAAATAGTCGGTATGCGGGTCAACCGAGGTGGTATACGCCGCCATGAACGACTGGAAGACATCTTCGCTCTTGTACTTGTAGACGCGCTCCTGGATGTTCTCGTATCGCTTGCCGAGCGTCTCGCGGATTGCCGCGTCCGAGCGTCCCGCCAGTCGCAGCCGCAGCCAGTCGTTCTTCACGCGTTTGCGCCACAAGTCATCGCTCTCCTGGCGCGATCGCGGCCAAGGCTCCTCGTCCCGGACCAGGGAATATTCTTCATCCTGCGTGAAGTCGAAACCTTGTTTGAGGAGGCCGCGCGCATGCGTCATGCGTTCGATGACGCGCTGGGAATAGACCTGGAAGATCGAGAAGGGGATTTCCAGGTCCAGGCGTGCGAGAGCGTCGTCGATTTCGTTCCGATCAACCATGAACCTGTCGATATCGCCTTGCAGGAAGAAGCTGCGGTCCGGGTCGAGGGACTTTATATATCGATCCAGCACCGTGCCCGACAAAGCGTCATCCAGCGGAACCGGCCTATAGGCATATTCTTCCAGGAACTGGGCGGTGATCCGTGCTGCCTGCGCCTGGCTTTTCAGTGGCGACAGGATCGGCGGCGACTTGGCCTCCAAGGAATAAGCCGGACCGGCAACCAGAAGAATGAAGCCCAGAAACGCCGAGAGGATGCGCATTCAGATTAGTTTCCCGTTAAGGTCGGAGGCGTGCTGCCCCCTTTTCGTGCACCAACCCTACTGCTTTGGCAACAAAATGGCTGCGCAACAAATCGTGTTTCCTTGGCGGGGTCCGTGGAAAAGGCCCCGGCTCCTCCCTATGGGGCGGGCGGGATCTTGGAGCTGAACCGGAATTTGTGGAGCTGCCGGGCGCAGACGTGCCCAGCAGCCCGGGTTCTCAGTTTTTCACCGTGTCTTCCAGGAAGAACCGGCCAAGCGGATTCTGGTAGAAGTTCTCGATGTTCTTTCGTGCGACGTTGATATAGGGGCTGTAATAAAGGTCGATCCAATGAACGTCGTCCTTGGCCTGCTTCTGGATCTCCACATACATGGCTTCCCGCTTGGCGGGGTCAAGTTCGAGACGCGCAGCCGCCACAAGGTCCTTCACGGTGTCGTTCTTGTAGCGGGTCATATAGTTCATGTTGGTGTCATGACCCACGACGAAGGTCGTCTTCTGGTCGGGGTCGAGAATGTCGTTGGTCCAGTAGTTCACCCCGACGTCGTAGTCGCCGGCCACCAGCATGTCCCACTCCTGGCTCGCGTCCACCTTGTTGATATTGACTGTAACACCTGCCTTCGCCAATTGCTGCTGCAGCAGTATCGCCGTCTGCTCGACGACTTCATCACCCGCCCGCACCACGTAGTTCAGGGAGAGATCGGAAGCACCGGCCTCGGCCAGCATGGCTTTTGCCTTCTCCGGATCGTAGGGCCGCTGGAGATTGCCGGCATAGTGGTAGAGGGCACCTTTAGGGATGTAGGAGTTGGCCACGGTGCCGATACCAAAGGTGACGGTATCAACGATCGCCTTCTTGTCGATCGCCATGTCTAGCGCTTGACGAACTTCCTTTTTGGCGAGTGCCCCATGCTCATGATTGATCAGCAGGTGGTCTTCACGGGTCGACGTATCGGTCAGGACGTTGAGGTTCGTGTCCTTCTTCAGTTCCTCTACCCGGGAAAATGGCACGAAGATCGCGGTATCGAGCTGACCTGCCTGCACGTTCAGCATACGGGTATTGTCGTCCGGTACGGATATCCACTCGACGCCATCGAGTTTCACGCGATCCGCCTGCCAGAAGTTCGGGTTCTTTTCGAGAATGACGCGGTCACCTCGCCGCCATTCCTTGACCGTGAAGGCGCCCGACGAGGCGGTAGGCAGTTCCGCGAAGGCGTCCTCCCCCGCCTCGACGGCCTTCTTCGAGAGAACCGAGACGTTCGGGAGCGCCAGCGTCGACAGGAAAGGTGCCGACGGGTTCTTCAACTTGACCGTCAGGGTCGTCTGGTCGGTCGCTTCGGCGGTATCGACAACATTGTAGCTGTCGCTCCAGAGCGACCCTTCATTGTCGCGGATGCGAAGAAGACTGAAGGCGGCGTCCTCTGCGGTGATCTGCGAACCGTCCGAGAACTTCGCGTCGCGCAGCTTGAACGTGTACGTCAGGCCGTCGTCCGAAACGGTCCAGCTTTCAGCCAGACCGGGCTCCAGCTTGGTGCCCGTTTTGTCAGCCCGGACGAGCACATCGAAGACATTGGAAAATACCCAGTTGTCGACGTTCTGAGCCGACTTGATCGGATCGAACGTAGTCGAGTCTTCACGGCGGCCGATGGTGAGAACGCCGGCCGCCTCGGCAAAGCTGGCACCCAGGCTAAGAGCGGCTGCGAAGGCCGCAAGCCCGACAGATTTCCACTTCCTGTTCATGATTTTCGTTCCCTTCATTGTTATTGCATGCGCTTGGTGGTCAGAGTGGCGTGACTTGGTGGCCGGGTGCTTAATCCGAGCAGCGGTCGGTCCGGGTTGATGTCAGGGATCGCGGAGACAAGTGCCGCGGTGTAAGGATGTTTCGGCGTGGCGAAAACCTCCTCCGAGGGACCCTCCTCGACGATCTGTCCCCGATACATGACGATGGTGCGGGCACAGAGGTTGCGGACAATCGCCAGGTCATGGGCGATGAACAAGAGCGTCAAGTTCATGCGCGCTACCAGCTGGCGGAAGAGGTCGACAATCTGCGCCTGGATTGTCACGTCGAGAGCCGCGACGCACTCGTCGGCGATAACCATCTTGGGGTCAACCGCCAGCGCCCGGGCAATACCGGCCCGCTGACACTGTCCGCCACTCATCGTCCGCGGCTTGCGGCTGGCAAAGGCGGGCTCAAGCCCGACCAGATCAAGCAGCTGGCTGACACGATCAGGAATTTCCGCCTTGGCAACCTTTCCCTGCACAGCAAGCACTTCGCCGATCGTCTGGCCGATCGTCAGCCGCGGATTGAGCGCGTTAAACGGATCTTGAAAGACCATGGCGGCATTCCGGCGCAACGCGGCCAAGCCGGCGTTCCTTTGCTGGGTGAGATCGATACCCTGGAAGCTGACATGCCCGGAGGAGATGGGGGCTAGACCAAGTACCGCGCGCGCGAGCGTGCTTTTGCCACTGCCCGATTCACCGACAATGCCAACTGTTTCGCCGGGCATGATCTGCAGGCTGATGCCGGACAAGGCGCTGACGGTCTTGGCCCTTCCTGCGAAGATCCCACCGGCGACGGGGAACTTCACATACAGGTCATCTATCTCCAGGATAGGCCTTGCCGGGCCGCTGCTGGCGAGTTTGGCGCCAGACGCGCCGGTTCCCTCATCGGGCATCGAGGGGTGGCTCTGGATAAGCTTGACCGTATACGGATCCTGCGGCTGCACAAGGATCTGCCGCTTGCAGCCCTGCTCCAGCACCTTGCCGCCGCGCATGACGGCAATGCGGTCGCATGTCTGCGCCACGATGCCGAGGTCATGAGTAATGAGGATGATCGACAGGCCTCGCCTGTCCCGAAGCTCCACCAGCAGTTCCAGGATCTGCGCCTGGATGGTCACGTCGAGCGCCGTTGTGGGCTCGTCGGCGATCAGGATCTTCGGGTTGCAGGACAGTGCCACGCCGATCATTGCCCGCTGACGCATCCCGCCGGAAAACTCATGCGGATAGCTGTCGTACTGGCGCGCAGGATCCGGAAACCCGACCTGCGCAAGGATCCTGGTCGCGGCGGCACGGGCCGCTGTGGCGTCGAGGCCCTGGTGATAGCGAATACCCTCGGCAATCTGGTCACCGATCCGCATCATGGGGTCGAGGTGGCTCGTAGGGTTCTGGAAGATCATTCCGATCTCACTTCCCCGCACCTCAAGCATCTCGGAGTCGCTGACGCCCGCTAGGTCCCTCCCCTCCAGCAGCACGCAACCGTTTTCGATCTTCAGGCGCGAGGAAGGAAGCAGGCGGATCAGTGACCGGCACAACAGGCTTTTCCCGGACCCACTTTCCCCCACCAGGCCAAGGATTTCACCTTTCGAAAGATCAAACGATACGCCGTCAATGAGGGTCCGCTTCTCGTTGTCCAAATGCGCGCAGACCGTCAGATCACGTACAGAGAGAATAGCGGAGTTCATTCGTGCACCCCCAGCAATTCGCCGAGCGCATCTCCGAGGATGCTGAAACCAAAGGCGAGGATGACGATAGCGAGACCGGGAAAGAGCGTGATCCACCATGCGGCGGTGATGAAACTCTGGCCTTCGGCCACCATGACGCCCCACTCCGCGATCGGCGGCTGGACGCCAAGCCCCAGATAGCTCACCGCAGCGCCGCTCAGCAACACCAGCACGGCGTCCGACATGGAAAATACGATGGATCCGGCGATCGCGTTCGGCAGGAGATGCCGGAACATGATGCGCATGCGCGAGAACCCGAGGCTTACGGCCGCCAGGGCGTAGTCGTTGTTCTTGAGCACCAGGATCTGCGCCCGGATCAACCGTGCATAGGACACCCAGCCCACCAGCGCCATGGCGACGTAGAAGCTGGAAAGACCGGGCCCGAGAATGGTGATGATGGAAAGCATCAAGACCAGAAAGGGAAAGGCAAGGATGATGTCGACGATCCGCATGAAGATCGAGTCGATGATGCCGCCGAAGTATCCGGCAATCGTACCGACGACGGTGCCGATCAGGAACGGAAAGGCGACGCCGATGAAGGCGATCTGCAGGTCGATCCGTGCCCCCCAGATGATCCGGGAAAGAACATCACGACCAAAATTGTCGGTACCGAAGGGATGGAGAAGTGACGGCGGTTGCAGTCTGGCGCTGCCGTCCTGCAAGATCGGGTCGTAAGGTGCGACGAACGGGGCAGCTGCGGCCATGACGATGAAAAACAGCAGGATCGACAAGCCGATCGTCAACATCGTACGTCTGCCGAGGAACATCTTCCAGCCTGCGGGAGGCATGGATGAGGCATCGCTGATCATAGCTTGATCCTCGGATCAACGGCAACCGTGGCGATATCCGCCAGAAAGTTTATGAACACCGTGGCGCAGGCAAAGACCATGGCCACGCCCTGTACGACCATATAGTCCCGGGAGAAGATCGCCCGGACCAGGAGCTGTCCCATCCCGGGAAGCGCGAAGACGCTTTCGATGACCACAGTGCCGCCGATCAGCCACCCGGTATTGACAGCCAGGAGATTGATGGTCGGCACCAGCGAATTTGGCAGCACGTGGCGCCAGAAGACGATGCGCTCGGGCATGCCCCGGG
>JAEYTV010000063.1 GCA_023433855.1 Pseudomonadota bacterium
CGGGTATGACGAACTTGACGGGCAAGCCCTTGAGGTCCGAGTAATCGGTCAGGATCACGGGCACGTAGATGGAGTATTCACCTCGGGCCGTGCGACGTTGCGATTCGCGCTGGTCGCGCGTGAAGACCAGGTCTTGCGCCGCCACCTGGCGGACATAATCTTCTCCGATGCGGTCGTAGGTGGAAAAGAACCAGAGATAGCCTGCCCCGATTGCCCGCGGATCGTCGGCGAGGATCTTTCCCTTCCACTTCGGGTCGGCGAGATCCTTCCAGCTCTTGGGTTCATCCTCCGGCTTCACAAGGCCCGTGTTGACCATGATGCCATAGGGTATGGTCATGACCGGCGCGAACGGCACGTCGACCTTGAAATCGGGTTTGACGTTGACGGCATTGGGGGTCGCGGGCAACGGATCGACTGATTTATCCTCCGACACATAGAGACGTGTCTGCCCGTCGCTGGTGAACATGACGTCCGCCGCAAACCGGCCCGCGGCCTGCTCTACACGCACGCGCTCGCGGATCTCACTGGCTCGCGCTTCCAGGATCTCAACGTCGATGCCGTATTCCTCGGTAAACGCGGCGGCGATCGCCTTGGTGCTGGGCTGTCCGACAAGGGCCGTATAGAGGACCAGAGTACCCTCCTTCTGGCCCGCCTCGATCACTTTCTGCCACTCTGCGTCCTGCGCGTCTGCAGGTGATCCTATTGCCAAGGCAAGCGCCAGACCACCGGCAGCGGCCACAAAACATCGCCGGGACCACTGTCCGATAGCCGAGTTTATCCAAGCCGTTTTCGTCACGTATCTCTCCTCCCTGGAACGACGACATGTCGCGAAGGCGCAATTTTGCGCCCCCATAGAACTCTCCCGCAGCCCCTCTGCTGCTGCCCTGCTCCTTCGGGAGCGGCGTCGCCTCCCCCGGAGACACCGCTCTTTCCTCACGTCCGCAGGCGCCCTGGACCCTCACCGTCGACCAGGACGGAATGCAGCATCCAGGAATGCCTCGTTTGTTACATTGACCTTTTCCCCGACAGTGGGAAAGCACCATTTTTTTACATTCACTTTTCTCGAAAACAGAAAGATTAATGGTGTTACCTTACCGTAAGGAGGGCCGCCACGACGGCGGCAGGGGAGACCTGATACAGTGGACACGCTGCTCAATATCAGAACCTTTCTGGCAGTCGCGCGATCCGGAAGCTTCTCTGCGGCCGGCCGCCACCTCGGCGTTGCGCCGTCCGTGGTAACGAAGCGAATAAGTCGGCTGGAAGACGAGATGCGGGTCAAGCTCTTTGTTCGTTCCACCCGGCAGCTGACCCTGACCGATATCGGAGAACGCTATCTCCCGCGCTACCAGGCGCTTGTGAAGGAGATCGACGAAGCGGTCAGCGGGGCGGCGGCCGTCGCCCAGCGAATTGAGGGGCATCTGCGTATCAAGGCACCGACGACGGTCACGATTGCTTTCCTTGCTCGCATTCTCAGTGACTTCCAGCAGGAGCATCCGAACGTCACTATGGATCTGGCTCTCGTCGATCGCTCGGTGAACCCTGCCGAGGAAGGATATGATATCGCGCTTGGCGCCCTCCCCGCCTCCTATTCCAACGTCGTGGACGAACCGCTTTGCCCCTATCCGAGAAAACTGTGCGCTGCGCCGTCTTATATCGATCGCCGGGGTCTGCCGAAACATCCACGCGATCTCGTCAATCATGTCTGCCTGACCTTTCATGCCACCGGTTCAACCTGGTCGTTCCTGAGCCCGGGCGGCCCCGTCGATGTCGAGGTAAGATCCGCCTTCAGTGCCAACGATACGCAGATTCTTCATGACCTCGCATTGCGAGGCCGCGGCGTTGCAATGGTCGCAACCTATGTCGCCGAGGAGTCGATCCGCACGGGCAAGCTGATCGAATTGCTTCCCGAATATCCGGTGTCCGAACTTTGGCTGAAGGCGCTGATCCCGCAGGCTCAGGCCCGCAAGCCAACGGTAAGGGCGCTCCTGGATTGGCTGAGAATCCATTTGCATTCCGCCCTCGTCAGCGAGAGCGCCGCGTGAAAGGCGCAGGATTTTTGCCGCGGAAAGAAACGCCGCATGGCAACCGGCTTTCTCGATTCGCGAAAGTCGCTCGGAAAAAAAAGCGTATTCTCACCCCCGCCAGTCCCACATACGCTCACCGGGAGGACGCATGAGCAATGCGGCGAGAGGGTGCGGATGCGCCTGTCGGGAGTAATTGGCCGGTACTGCCGATAGGGAGCGGGGTGGCGGCGGAACGGGAGGCTTTTGCAGTGGATACTGCTGTCACCCGGCAGCGCCGCGCGCTGTCGCAACTTGGCGCCATCGATTGTGATGTCCATCCCGATGCACCCAGACGCGCGGATCTGCTTCCCTACTTCGACGAGTACTGGCGGGAGATCGTCACGTCTCGTGATGTGGACAGGCTGGAACTGACCAGTTTTCCGACCAGCTTGGCGCCATATTACCGCGAGGACTGGAAAGCGACCGAAGGTTCCGGCGTGGAAAAACTCAGCAAGAACCTGCTCGATCCCTTCGGTTTGAAATACGCCATCCTCAACTGCGTCACGGGGGTGCATGCCATCTACGATCCCTATCTGTCGACCGCTCTT
>JAEYTV010000103.1 GCA_023433855.1 Pseudomonadota bacterium
AATCCGTGCACGAACCTTGAGTGCGGGGGTCCGTTGCTATCTGGCAAAGCCAATAGACCCTGACGCTCTTCTGCGTTGCATCCGTTCAGCGTTCCTGAAGCCGGGGGGCGGATGCATCTGAGTTAAAACCCGCAACTTGATCGGGCTTCGACAGCACGGCTGAGCCGTTCGGCGGCTGGGATAAGCGCATGCGCCTGCCGCACTGTTCGGCACCCGAAAGTCGCCAATTCTTAGGAGAACAGCAATGACCGGGCGTGGGTATTCGTCGTTCACCCAATGGTACAGTGAAGGGCATCTTGCACCCTATGTCCACTCAATGAAGTCCGCGGGTGGTATCCTCAATATGCTTGAGGCAGCGCAACCGGCCGGTGATATGTCTGATCCAGCTGTGCCGGATCTCATATTGTACCAAGACCTGCTCGGCGGCAATCGGGTCACTGGCAACATGGGCGGAGGACGGTTCGATGTGACGAGCCAGAGGGGCGGTTTCTATCTCGCTGCACCCAACTTCGCGAGTGACATCGTGGTCGAGACGAACCACCAGCTCCGCAGCTTGTCGCTTCCCATCGCGCAGTGGCAGACGGTGCTGGAAGATGCTGCGGACGGCCAGTTCTCGTTTGACCGCCTGTCGCTATACAGCGGAACGTTCACCTCGCCATCGATCCGATCTGCCCTCCAACGTCTTTGGGCTCTGTCTGATGAGGAGGGGGTGCCATCGCGTCTCTTGGCGCGGGCCGCAGGGTGCGAAATCCTGGCTGAGCTTTGTCGATTGAGCGGAGCCTCATTCACCACGGTGAAGGGTGGTCTTGCAGCGTGGGCAGAGAAACGCAGCCTGGACCTTATGCGTGCGCGGCTTTCAGAAGACATCAGCCTAGACGAACTGGCCGCCGAGTGCCGGCTCTCGCCTTTTCATTTCGCACGTATGTTCAAGCAGAGCACCGGCGTACCGCCGCGGGTCTACCTGACCCGTCTCAGAATGGAGAAAGCCTGCGAACTCCTTGAGCGGACAGATCTTCCGGTCACGGAGATCGCCCAGGAGGTCGGGTACTCCTCAAACCAGGTACTCGCCAGGGTCTTCTTCAAGCATCAGCGTATGACCCCGACGGACTACCGCCGAGCGGTCCGCGACCCAGCGCGCTCACTCCCTGCATTGAGCCTCAAGGGCCCCGCCTAACCTTGCGGGCACAATTCCCAGGGCGTCTTGGCGTCACTATGACGCAGCGTATAGCCTTGCTTCGTCTGGAAACCTACGGCCGTCCTGGGGCGCCTCGCCCGCACATATTGATCTCGTCGACATCGTTTCATTTGCTCGTGTCGTCGAGAGTGGGAGCATCTCGGATGCAGCCGAACGTCTTGGTGTCGCTAAGTCCATCGTAAGCCGCCGCGTCAGTCGTGTCGAGGCGACGCTCGGGGCTAAATTGCTCAACCGAACTCCACGGGGCACGACGGTGACCGAGATCGGGCGCGAGTATCACGCGCGTTCCGAGATAGGGCTGATGGAACTGGAATTTGCACAGGAGGCCGTCAGAAAATCGACCAACGAGGTCTCAGGCTCTTGCGCATTCAGGTGCAGACGGGCTTCGGGGAGGCTGTTATCGCGCCGCTTTTGGCGGATTTCGCTCGCCTCCGTCCCCGCATTCAGTTTGATGTCCGCCTCGAAGACCGGGAAGTCGACATGAGTACCGAGGCCTATGACATTGCGATCTGGCCGGGGCCCCGCCTCCGACCTCACGCTCATCATGAGCAAGATAGCCAAGATCAGAGGGGTCATTGCCGGAAGTCCAGCCTATTTCGAAGAGCGGGGGCGGCCCGCCAGCCCAGCCGATCTTACGGGACATGATGCCCTCCTCCATACGCTCGACCGTGGCATCTGGCGTCTTAAGGGCGAGGCTGGTTGGGAAAGCGTAGGTATGAATTCCACGTTCCGCGCCGACAACGTCCGTATGCTCATTTCAGCGGTACGTGCCAATCTCGGCTTGGCTCTGCTGCCCATGTGTCTTGTCGACAATCTGCTTGAGCGCGGAGAGATGGAGACTTTGCTGACATCGCGTGCGAACGATTGGCCAGACCTGCACATCTTCATGCCACCGGCCCGATCCGGCATTGGGAGAGTGCGCGTGCTCGTAGCCTTTCTGCGCGAGAGGCTTAGGCGGGAAGTCTGAGCGATAAGAAGTAGACGCCGGATCACGCAAGCCGCTGTTGCCAATCCAGCTACACCGTTTTCCGAAAACGGTTCTACCCTATCGCGTTTATGACTGACACTATGAGTCGAGGTCGCGCATCGGTGAGCGTCTCTGCC
Organism: Pseudomonadota bacterium; assembly: GCA_023433855.1. GTDB lineage: Bacteria > Pseudomonadota > Alphaproteobacteria > Rhizobiales > Rhizobiaceae > Neorhizobium. The sequence goes on from JAEYTV010000103.1 coordinate 2,300, forward strand.
GTTGGCCACTCGGCGGTCACATTGGATGCAGTTCGCGAGCCGGAGGCAATCCGGCTACGGGACCGTTGGCATCCCCTACACAATGCACGACATGACGCAGGAAAAGGTGATTCTGAAAAGCCGGAGCTGACCCCCCAGGCTGCGAGGCGAGGAGACAGTCCAATGCGCGCATTGAACGTGGCTATTGCAGGCTTTGGCGGCGTCGGGAAAGCCACCGCACATCTTCTACTATCTCGACGCAAGCGCTACCGGCAGATCTACAACTGCGACGTTCGGCTCGTCGCGGTGTGTGGCTCTGCCGTACTCCCCGCCCCTCCCGCCGCGCTCCCCGTTGCCCCCTCCCCCCCCCTGGGAGGGGGGATTTTTCTGTCACCCTGAATAGCCCCGAGTTTCGTAGACACCCTCGGGTCAGATTTTCTGCTGCTTCTCGAATTCGACGGGAGACAGCATCCCGTTCCTGGCGTGCTTGCGTTTTGGGTTGTAGAACATCTCGATGTAATCGAACACGTCCTGCCGTGCTTCATCTCGTGAACGGTAGACCCTGCGACGTATCCGCTCTCGCTTCAGAAGATTAAAGAAGCTCTCGGCCACCGCATTGTCATGGCAGTTGCCGCGTCGGCTCATCGAGTGAACCAGATTGTGATGCCTGAGGAACGAGGCCCAATCCATACTGGTGAATTGCGAGCCCTGATCCGAGTGGATCAGCACCTTGTTTTTCGGCTTGCGTCTCCATACTGCCATCAGCAGAGCCTGCAGCACGACGTCGGTGGTCTGGCGGCTCTGCATCGCCCAGCCGATGACGCGGCGGGAACAGAGATCGATAACGACGGCGAGATAGGCGAAGCCCTTGCAGGTCCGGATGTAGGTGATGTCCGTGACCCGGGCCTTATCCGGAGCCGCTACGTCAAATTGCCGGTCGAGAGTGTTGTCGATAGCGACGGCAGGCCTGCCACCATAAATGCCGGGACGGCGCTTGTAACCGATCTGCGCCTTGATCCCGGCAAGGCGGGTCAGGCGCGCAACTCGGTTCGGGCAGCACATCTCGCCCTGATCCAGAAGGTCGTCATGCAGCTTGCGGTAACCGTAGACCTTACCGCTCTCTTCCCATGCCTTCAGGAGCAGATCGGTCTGCCGTTTGTCCTCGTTGGCTCGCCTGCTCAGCGGGGTCTTCAGCCAAGCATAAAATCCGCTCGGATGAACCCGCAGAAGGCGGCACATCGTCCGCACCGAAAACTGCAAGCGATGCAGGGCAATGAACGCGTACTTCACTTTGCATCCCTGGCGAAATCCGCGGCCGCTTTTTTTAAGATGTCTCGCTCCTCGGTAACGCGAGCCAGTTCCTTCTTCAGCCGCCTGATCTCCTCGGCTTCGTCGCTACCCTTGGCGTTCGATGCCGCAAACTTCTTCTTCCATGCGTAAAGCGAATGCTGGCTGACGCCGAGCCGCTGCGAAACCTCCGGAACCGGATAGCCTCGCTCCGTGATCTGACGCACAGCGTCGCGCTTAAAGTCTTCGCTGAAATTCGGTTTGCTCATGATGCTCTTCTTGCCTCAAAATTAGGAAAGAAGGTGTCTACACATCTCGGGGCTATTCACCCGTCATCTCGTGAGCCAACACAACGCGCACTCGAACTCACTGCCTTCAGTCGCAGAAAGCGCGGTGGTACGTCACTTCCCGGTGGCTTGAACAAAAATCAGGGCAGCAGGAGCGAGAAAACTGTGCCTACTGCCCTGCCTGCAGAGAGGTCACTTCAAGGACGTTGGATGAACGCCAAAAGGTCTGCGTTGATCAGTTGCGGATGCGTCGCAAACAGTCCGTGCGAAAGGCCGGGATAGGTCTTCAGAGTTCCGTTTCGCACCAGCTTGATCGCCTTGTGCGCCGAGTTTCCGATCGGCACGATCTGGTCATCTTCACCGTGAAGAAACAGGACAGGCACGCTGATCGCATCCAGATCCTCGCTGAAATCGGTCTCTGAGAAAGCCTTGATGCAATCGAGGTGCGCCTTCGCGCCGCCGGCCATGCCCTGCCGCCACCAGTTGTCGATAAGCCCCTGGCTAACCTCAGCGCCGTCACGGTTGAAGCCGTAGAACGGGCCGCTTGGGATGCCCTTGTAGAACTCAGCACGGTTCTCCGACAGCGCCTGACGAAAGCCGTCGAAGACCTCCATCGGGATGCCGTCCGAGTTCTTGTCGGATTTCACCATGACCGGCGGAACTGCGCCAATCAGAACGGCTTTCGCAATCCGGCCGCGATCGACCCGCGCAGCGTAACGGGCAACTTCGCCGCCTCCCGTGGAATGTCCCACATGAACGACGTCATGCAGATCCAGCGCCTTCGCTATTGCCGCCACGTCTGCCGCATAGGTATCCATGTCGTTCCCGGCGTCCGTCTGATCAGACCGACCATGACCTCGGCGATCATGCGCAATCACGCGATATCCCTCGGCCAGAAAGAACAACATCTGATTATCCCAGTCGTCAGAACTGAGCGGCCAGCCATGATGAAACATGATAGGCTGGGCGTCCTTCGGGCCCCAGTCTTTGTAGAAAAGGTTGGTGCCGTCGGATGTGGTGATAAAAGGCATCTCGGTTCTCCTGCTGATTGGGTTCAAATCCGTCGATGGGATACCGCGACGGGTAAGAGATGCGTGGTTTCCGCCAGAAGAGCGACACGTCTTCGCCATCACGGTTCGATTCAGAACGGATTTACGCTCCCGTTCTTCTGCAAACGCTGCCATTGGCTCACGACAGCCGCGTCTCCAAACCTGCGTGATCATTGCTGATCTTGCGGCATCCCGGACAATATCGGTTCAGCTGATCTTTAGGCGCGCTAGGCAGCACTCGGGGGATGGATCAGTTGTGCTATCGCTGCCCCGCGTCCCGGGCACTGCTATGGCCGTGTCGCCCCGCCACTCAAACTGACGAGTCTCGGCGCGCTGCGCCGGCTCACAGGTGCTCAAACATACCCCCAAACTGCGCGAGCCTCTGTCCTTTTAACTTCGGAACAGGAGTTAGGGATGCGCTCCCTTGTATTCCTGGATCGTGTTGCCCCCGTCGGGGCGATTGCGTCAGCGGTGTGCCGTCGCGCCCAATTTCCAGCGCGAGCGCGCGGGTATATCCGACCATGGCGGCCTTCGCAGCGGCATAGGCGCAGCCGTGGAAGATCGCGAGGGGTCCGGAGACGGACGACCCGTTGACGATAAGGCCGCGACCGCTCTTGGCGCAGGTGCGGGATGGCCGCTCGTGTCGTCAGTAGCAGGTCGACAGACTGAGCGAGAGCGTAAGCGCCCAATCTTCTTCGCCAAGTTCGTCAACGCCCGGCCAATTCGAATAGACGCCAGTTCGGTGCATGCCGGCATTGTTGACCAGGACATCGAGACCGCCGAATTCGGCAAGGCGCGCGCGCTCGCGGTTTACTTGCTGGTGTTCCAGGGTGCAATGACGGGTGGCAGCATTCTCTGGGGCGCGCTCGCGAGC
>JAEYTV010000244.1 GCA_023433855.1 Pseudomonadota bacterium
AAAACCGCGCCGCGGCCGTGCCGGGCTGCAGCCCGTCACCGTTGCCGACGGCAATGCTCACGCGACGAAAAACGACGGGTTCGATCGGCTTGCGGCTGTGGCTCACCTTCGCGTAATCAAGCCGGATAGCGTAGTCGGCAGAGGTAAGACCCCAAGCCGCCTCATCGCCGTCGCCGGTAACGTTGACCAGCGTGAAGGCGCTACGGACCTTGCCGGCCGCAGCGAACGCTCCGCGCCCCGCGCCCATATCACCGCGGTTGTCGCGGCTGCTCTTGGCGGTGTGGTGCACGACTAGGATGCAGCAACCTGTTCGTGCGGCGATGTTCGCGATCTCCTGCATGAGGTCGTTCATATCGTCGTTTGAGTTCTCGATGCCGTTCTTCATTAGGCTGACCTGCGGATCGAGCACGACAAGCACTGCGCCGTGCTCCCGAATCCGGTTTTCCAGCAACTCGGCGCCGCTGGCGCGTACCAGCGGTTTGCCCCGATCAGTCCGGTGCATGATCGTCAGAGGTTCATCGTCTATTCCGGACCATAGGACGATGGAGTGTTTCATGTCGGACTCTACCAGCCCGTAGTGCCGCTGGACCGCGGCCAGGCGTCGTTCCATTTCGTCCGCACGGTCCTCGGCGTTGTAGACGATGGCCGGGCCGCTGCGGTGAAGCTGCTCACGACACTGGCCGGCAGCCCCGTTCAGTATGTCGCGTCGTCCCGATGCAACGATCACTGCATCGCGCAGCGTGAACGTTGATTTGCTAACGCCAGGCTCACCGACGCACTGCGTGACATCGCCGACCGGCAGCCGTGGTTCGATGAGCATCTCGCGAACCGGAATAGCCTTCGGCTCGACGATGCCGCGCACCACGCGCAGGCCGCGCCTTGGCGGGCTGTCAGGCACGTCTTCGAAGTAGCGTTCGGCATAGTCGTGCGTCAGGCGGAAGCTGCGGCCACCGTGGGCCTGCGTCCAGATGTGAGGTTCGCCGTCGGTGTAGATGACCGCCACGTTACGCCCGGCTCCGTATTCGGATTCGACTGGATCCGGGCAGGTCTTTTTATGAAATCTTGTGGGCTCATCCAGAATCTGGTCGACGGTTGCTACGGTGCCGTCGTCCAACGTGATCTGGTAGGCGCCGACGAGTACTTCCGATTCATTGGCCAAGCGCACAATCTTTTCGGCCTCGGCTCGGCCCAAGCCGCCGGCGACGTACTTGTCGACCTTTGCGTTCTGATACGAGGCCGCGACCTCTGCAGCCTGTTCAGCGCAAGACGCACGAAGATCAGCAACGACCCGCGCGAGGTCTTCCTGTTCTGAATCGGTTAGCGGCGGCAACTTCTTTGTGTCGATGAACCCACCGGCTTTGACGACCCGCGGTCGACGAGCATCAGGTTGATATGCCAATCGGCTGTCCTCGAGGATCGCATCGGCTTCGTACCAGAGCCGTTCCGGACCCTTAGTTGCGGCCTTGTCGATCAGCGTCTTGATGCTAACGCGACCGTTCTTGGCGATCGCCGGAAATCCGAAACCCGCCAACAGAAGACGGTCGAACAGACGATCGGCAAAGTCGGAAACATCCGCGCCATCAAGGGCGATCAGATAGCGATGCTGCCCGCTGTTTTCGCCGGTCGACTTGCCGCTGGCGGCGTTGACAATTCCTGTCGAAACCGATGGGCGCAATATCATGAGCGCTTCACCGAAATCTGGAAACACGGACGCGAGTACGCCGCTGATCTGGCCAGGCGTTTCCCTCACGCGTCGTTGGATCTCGGCCGGCCAGTCTTTTACGTCGAAATCGAGGCCGAGAAGCGCGTGGCTTTTCTGCGGCCGAAAGAATTCCTGCGTGCGGGCAATGGCGCCGGGCGTGTCCGGCAATTGTTCCGCCGTTACCACGCGACAGTCCGAACGGTCGTCGGGCGGCGGTACCATGACGAGGGCTTGGTTTGGTTTCAGTGCGGTCAGCGTGTCTATGAGCGTACGGCCCATATCATCAGCGCTGCCCTGCATCGTAACACGCCGTGCGTTGCCGACCGACATGCCTGGCGTGCGGCTGCCCTTGGGCGTCCCATCGTCGCCAACGCCGAAGCTTTTCGTCAGCGCAGCCGCGCTTTCCACGACGGTAAAAGACACGGAAGGGGTGGGGAACAATTCCGCTTTGACAAGCCGGAGATTCCCTTGTCGGGATTGCTCGCGAACCTGCTCCCAGGACAACGCGGGCTTTGATTTCTCAGCGTTCTGTGATAGAGTCACGGTGTCAAAACCTTATATGGCCGGTTCGCCTTTCCCGAGGCGGCCGGCCGTTTCATTTCACGTGTTGTCTACGACCAGTCGGAGGTACGGGACCGGCAAGCGCGGCTTCGGTCGGCGCCGGCGGACCAGACGCAAGATGTCTCGGCGGGACACTAAAAGTCGGTCGCCGCGGACGCAGTCGACGCGCCCCGACATAGCTTGGTCGCGCACCCATCCAGTCGACCGCTCGGCGATTGCAGCCGCCTCAGTTGCGGTAATGAAGTCATCGGCCTTGTTTGGTACCGGCATTCTCGTGGGCTCCAGTTTTTCCGTTAGTCTGAACCGGGCACGTGTGCGAAGCGACCACACACAGACGCACCCGAATCGCACAAGAGGCGGTCAAGCGGCCTCTGTGTGCCGTCGCTCTAGGACCCCGAGCGCGCGATCCATCACGTCGGGCATGTCGTGGTGGCTGTGGAGCGCTAGCGCCAGGTCGCGGCCGTTCAATCCAGGAAACTTTTTGGCTTGCCGAGCCGAACGATAGACCTCGCAGAGTCCGGCAACTGTCAGGCGCAACCCCGTGATCTCGGCGGTCAGATAAGTCTGGATGTCGACGTTGCTCCGCAAGACGCGATCGTTCACATGCCGCAGCAGGTCGACAGAATAACGCTGCGCGGCGCGGCGGATATGAAATCGGGTCAGTTCTTGCGTCGAGTTGGACGCTTTTGTGATCCCTCGATTCAAAAAAGCAGCGGCCGCTTCGTGCCTGGCGTTCGCGGTGCGGCCGGGAATAAGGTCGACGACGCCGGCAACCAGCCGTGCGTTACGATTAAAATGACTTGCTCGGTCGGGCACCGGCTGGCGCATCTGGTCCATCAGCCGACCTTGCGCCCGATATCCCCGGACGATGGTGCTCACCAAGCTGTCGATATCTGCAGCGCTAGACGCAGCATCCACGCCGCGGCGCCGCAATTCATCCAGCGCCGCCTCCCGGTATTCCCGGTCGAATGCTTCGAGAAGCGGGTTGACCCGGCCCGCCCACTTCGCGAACTCGATCGGGTCGTGGTGTGTTATAGTGATGGGCGGCATCCACAGGTCAACGCCCGGATCCTGGTCAAGGAGTTCCTCCGACGCCGCCATGAAGGCCAGAAATGAGTTGGGGTCCGGATCGTCGAAACGAGCCGGGTAGTCCGGGCGCTCGGCCATCTTCAAGCCGCCTCGGCGCAGCTTGCCAAGAAAGCGTCGGCGTCGATCCGGCGCACCAACGTGCGACCGCCGATCTTGATTTTCTTCAGACGGCCGGTGCGGAGCAGGCGCCAGACGCCGGCGCGGCTGATACGAAAATAGATCGCAGTTTCGTTGATAGTGAGGACTGCCGACGATGCGGCATGGTGCTGGATTCCCATTGATGATCCTGACCGGAGCGAACGCTCCAATTTGTTGACGTTGGCCAACTTCAGATCATCAAGTCACCGTTCCACAAAAGGCCATTTGCATTGAACTTAGCAGGGTGTCGCATACAAGTCAAAGCAGTTCGCGAAGGGTGTCATAGTAATTCGACATACGAAATACTTGGGTCGCGGTTCCGACCCCACGAGCTATGGAAGTCTGCAAGCCCCGCCCATTGTGAGGTTCGGCAGAGCGCTTCACGGGCAGTAGCCCCGGATTTCCATTCGCTCGATGATGAAGTGTTCGGGTGTGCCGCCCTTGCCGAGCGGTTTGGTGTACCACCACGATTTACAGGGTACGGAGAAGATAAAGACACGCTGTCCGCCTAGATCGAAAAACTCATCGGGCGTCGTACCGTTCCTAATCATAAAGTCAGACAAGGGACGCCCAACGTAGCTAGAGTTGAGCTCCGCACTTTTGTTGATCTGTTGCTCTGCGGTCGTGCAGCCGACAAGGAGGCAGCAAGCCCAAAGTATGCATGCACGTTTCATGACCCCTCCCCCTTGAGGCATTCAAATATCCGGCGCCATGCTCCGGATTGTCTCGGCTACATAGGACGGCGCCAGGTGCGCGTAATGCCTATCCACCATCCGGGTGTCGGAGTGGCCGAGCGCCTGCGCCACAACCATCAGCGGAGCGCCTTTCCTGATCATCGTGCTGGCGTAAGTGTGACGCAATTCGTGGAGGGTAATGTCAGCGAGTTCGGCGCGCCTGACGAGATTCTTAAAAGGACGGTGATAGGTCGACTTTACCCACGCCGCGCCGCCCTCTTGGCGCAGCAGCGGTTCGTCACCAGCACGATTGGCCGCGAGCTGGTCGAAGAGCTCGGCGCCACCCGCTGGCAGCGGGACATGTCGAGGCTTCCCACTTTTGCTCTCGGCGATAAACACCGATCGGTTGGTTGCGTCGTAGTCGGCGACGGTAAGGCGAGCGATTTCTCCAAATCGGGCCCCCGTCACCAGTGCCGCTGAGACGAGTTCACGGATTGCTCCGTTACTATGGGACAGCAGCGTCCGTTGTTCTTCGGCAGACAGAAACCGCACTCGACGGCCCGCTGTACCTTTGAACGGTTTCACCAGCCGCCACGCGGTGTCGTCTGTGACAAGACGATTGGCGTAGGCCCAATTCAGCGCAGCCTTGAGGGTAGTCAGCGTCCGGTTCGCAGTATCGCGCCGCTTACGAACTATCTCCGGATCCTTGAGATCAACGATGACAACGTTTGGCTTATCGGCATACCTGGCCGTTCGACGACGCTTCTCCGCGGTCACAAGACCGTCTCTCCACGCACGCACTTTTCCGATGGACAGTTCTGCAACTCGAGTGCGCCCAAGCTTCGGCCGGATAGCGAAATCCGCCCTGCCCCGAGCCTCTTCAACCGACTTCATCCCTTCGGCGCCTCGAGCCTCGAAATAGCGGTCAAGCACGTCATTTACGGTGAGGCTCACCCCAATTTTCTCACCACTAACCTTCAGGGATTTTGCCCACGACCTTGCTGCGGCTTTCGCTTGCTCATGATCGAGAATAGAAACGCCGTCCGCGGGCGCCACATCATCGGCTTTTCCAATACGCAGTTGCTGCCGACTCCCATCGGCGGTTCGTGAGGCGGCAAGCCACGAGCCCCCGCGGCCCCGTGTGCCGCGACCGCGCCGATAACCAAGTCGCACGCCGGGCGCGATCATTTCCCACTCGGGCTGGTCGGATTTAGGTAGAGCGCTACGGCTCGTCTTGCTGGAGAGAATGCTTCGCCGTTGCGCCATATACCCCTCGAATTCGTTGCCGATTTCGTTGCTATCCAGTCCCTGAAACCACTGGATGCTCTTTGAGACTATATGACGAATTATATAATGAAATCAAATGTGTAATAGGGTCTCAATCTGTGTCATGTTGTTCCAGATAACCCTCTTTCACGGCGGTAACAGGGGTTCGATTCCCCTTGGGCGTACCAACCTTTTCAAGCACTTAGCGCCCCTCCCCCATCTCTGTCCAATATCTGGCCAATATCGGTCCCGACGCATCGATTCGGGAATGGTCTTGGACTTGGCCCGCGCCGACAATGCCTTCCCTCTTCAACCGGTGCCAACTACGGTGCCAACTTGGGCTGGAGGGTTACATTGAAGCCGTTTCCCAATTGGAAGGTCGCACAAAGCGCATTGAGCGCCTCTCTCGGCGAGTTGCTGCAGCCAAAACACGACACCATACAGGTTCATGGTGCTGCATCGGAATGCGATCCCTCGGTTGACTAAGTCGTGATCGATGTTCCACGGTCAGAACGTCGCCCGCATATTCGCGAACGAAGCAGGAGACGCGTTGGCATTGCTATACGCACCGGGCCGACGGCGAGGCTTTGCTGGGGCGGTGACGGCAGGGCCTGGCCGCTTCGCTTTGTGGCTTGCTTTTCTTTGCAACTGATCGATGTTTGAGGTGTGGGCAACTGAAGAGGTCGAGAATGTTCCGAGCGATGATAGCGGTGCTCACTTTGTGCGCGTTGGCGGGTTGCACGACGAATGCGGGGCCGACCTACACAGGACCGGGCCACAGAGATTGCGCACTTCCCGGCTCGTATTGCTCTTCTCAGCGCTGGTGATAGCGGGCCAAGTCGCCGCTGGACCGGGCGTGTCGTTGCGGGGTCGGCAGAAGTGAATCTGAGACGCTTAGTGTCGATCGCTATTAGCCTTGCCACCGCCTTCGGTCTGATCAGCTTGATCAACGGTTGGCCCAAGACTGCCGCGGCATCCGGTGCGGTTGTCGTCGTTCTGGTGGCTTTCTTCCTGATCGTCGAGAATTGGGTCAGACGGCGACTGCGCGATCGGCAGGGGTAGTTCCGCCCATAACTTCTACCGGAGGTCGCATTGCCAGACGTCGTTGATAGCCGGCTCGCCAACGCGTTCTTTGACAAAGCGAACGTGTCCGAGGACATGCTTTTACCGAAGGTAATCTCTCATCAAATCAGCGTCGGCCGCCGTAAGCAGGAGGGGCTGTGGGTTGGCGGCAAGTCCATCCTGACGATCTCAACGCTCAGTTTCTTGCCTAACAGCATGAACAAGGCTCTTCATGCTGATCGGGAAGACTTGGTGGTCAATATTCCACTATCAAGCATAGATGGTATTTCAGTTCATCGAGGATTCGTTTCTGACATTATCGACATCCGCTATGCCGCAGGAAATCTGAAGATCCGATGCTTCAAGGCCAAGGCCTTTGCCGCAGCTATTGAGGCAACACGCCTCGCCGCGCATTGCGCGAACCCTAACGAACGTCTGCTCACCAGCCCATGTCATCTCTATTAGGCCGTGGAGCCCATACCCGCTATCACCGAGCGCGATACAAGGTCGCAAGACTTGTACCGTCAAGCGGGTTGACAACCCCACGTTGCCGCGCTCGTATTGCGGTGGGGGGTTATTAAAAGGGATAGGGAGGCTGCCATGCGCGTCAGCGTTGGTCCGGCGAGACGATTCGGCACGCGTAAAACAATCTACGACAAGCCCATCGAGGCTCGCGAGGTTCACTGTGAAGACGATCGCGCAATCTTAACGATCTGCGCAGAAGGGCGCGGGAAAGACGAAAGTTACCGATACGAACTCCAACTGACGCCGGAATATCTACAGTTGCTGGGGCGGATTGGCTAACCAACGCTAAGCCGCGCCATCCGTCGTGCCGGCGAACTTCTCCGCGTCAGCGGCAAAGGACCAAAGTCTAGTTGCGCGCCGCGCCAATGGTCCGTTGAATTCAGCGATTTTTATTGTTTGCTCACGTCAGGCCGGGGCCACCCTCCGGCCTAAAAGAAGGCCCGGCTGCTCCCCCTATTAGC
>JAEYTV010000250.1 GCA_023433855.1 Pseudomonadota bacterium
GCTCCTTCAGGATGCCAATGATCTGCTCGTCTGTGAAACGGCTGCGCTTCATTCTCTGGTCCTCTCAATGGGCCAGAGCTTACTTCAAATCGGATTAGCTCAGCGGGGCAAGGTCACGGGAGAAGAACCGACGGGCGAGGGGTTGGCGCACTGCCGGTTTCCCGTAAGGTACTGCTCAGATAGCCGAACAGGATCCGACAGGGGGACAAGATGACGATAGGACAGCTCGTTATCCGGCGTGCACGCGAGACGGACCTGCAGGAACTGGTTGCTATGTTCGCGGGAGACACATTGGGGGACCATGGCGACACGACAGACGCCGCCGCTTTCTGTGATTACCTGCGGGCCTTCAACATCATTGACGCCTCACAGAATGAACAGCTCTTCGTTGCAGAGCTGGAGGGCGAAGTAGTCGGGACGTTTCAGACTCTCTTCAACCGCACGCTGACGGGGAGGGGATCCCTCTCCATGATCATCGTGGCGGTCCAGACGCGAAGTGACAAGCGAGGTCTGGGCATCGGCGCTCGGATGATAGCACATGCGGTCGAAGAGGCGAGGCGCCGCGACTGCCGGCTCGTGCAGCTGACTTCCAACAGGGGGCGGGAAGATGCACATCGCTTCTACCAGCGTCTGGGCTTTGAGATGAGCCACTTCGGCTTCAAGATGAAGATCAAATAGCTGCCACTCGGGCCAGAATCGCTGGACATGGCAGACGTCAGGCGTCATAAGCGGAGCAGCCATTCCCATGGCCGCTTTTTGTTTGTTCAAGTGACGGACACATCATGAAAAACCTCCTGCTGCAGATCTTTACCTGGTGGAACGGACAGACGATCGGTACCCGCTTCTTCACTTGGCGTCACGGCAAGAAGGTAGGGGAGGATGAGTTCGGCAATGTCTATTACGAAGGCCCCTTGACCTCCTGGGGCCCACCCAAGCGTTGGGTGATCTACAAGAACTATGCCGAGGCCTCGGCAATTCCGCCCGGCTGGCACGGCTGGATGCACTATCGTACCGACGTCCCGCCTTCCAGGGAGGACTACAAGCCCCGTGAATGGCAGAAGTCCCACAAGGCTAACATGACGGGTACGGCCTTCGCCTATCGGCCGAAGGGATCGCTTGCCGCAACTGGCGAGCGTCCCCGGGTTACCGGCGACTACGATGCTTGGACCCCGGGCAACTAACGCCGTTTTGGCCACAATCCCGCTTTAGGTTCCCGCTCCTGACACAGGATCAAGACGGCAGACATTATGGGATCGACAGCTCTTTGGAACCACCTCGCTTTGGGAATGCTAGTTTCACTGGCCTCTGTCCTCGCGGTGAACAACGCTTCCGCGGCACGCATTTCCAATCCCGTTGCCGTCTTCAAGGGTATCGACAAGATCACCGGCCGGATCACGACCTTCGACGTCTACGTTGACGAGACAGTGCAATACGGTGCTTTGCAGGTGACGCCAAAGGTCTGCTATTCTCGTGATGAAACCGAGGCCCAGAAGGTCAACGGCTTCGTCGAGGTGGACGAGATCACCCTTGATCGCAAGATCCGGCGTATTTTCACGGGCTGGATGTTCGCAGACAGTCCGGGTTTGAACGCGGTTGAGCACCCGATCTATGATGTGTGGCTGACCGGCTGCAAGCAGAACTCCGACGTCCCGCCGCCCGAGGCAACCAACTGACGCATCAGAACTGCCGATCCGGCTGGTCGACGGCGTTCCGCAGCAGCTTCAGGTATTCGTCCTTGGGTATGTCTATGGCACCGAAGGTCTTCAGGTGCTCGGTGGTGAACTGCGTATCGAGCAGCGTGTATCCGCGGCACTTCAATCGCTCGACAAGATAGGCGAGGCAGATCTTCGACGCGTTGGCGCGCCGCGAAAACATGCTTTCACCGAAGAAGGCGGAACCAAGCGACACGCCATAGAGGCCACCTACGAGATGATCACCGTCCCATGCTTCCACGCTGTGGGCGTGCCCCATCGCGTAAAGCTCGCGATAGAGCTGGCGGATCGTCGAGTTGATCCAGGTGCTCGGCCGGTCGGCGGCCGGTTCGGCGCAGAGCGATATGACCTGCTCGAAAGCGGTGTCGAACCGGATGTCGAACGGCTTCTTTCGGATAGCTTTGCCGAGGCTCTTGGAGACGTGGAAGCCATCGAGGGGAAGGATTCCCCGTATCTCCGGCTCGACCCAGAAGATTTCCGGGTCGTCGGCCGATTCGGCCATCGGGAAAAGGCCGATGGAATAGGCGCGCAAGAGAATGTCCGGAGTGATTGCCGGATAATATCTGCCGCGTCGCCCTGCCATCCACGTCCTTCTCATGCATCTGGGCGAAGCACAGACCCGTCTGCGTACGAAGATGCGGATTGATAATAAACCAGGTCGCCCTTGCTGAACAGCAAATTGGTGGCGACCTAGGCTGTTGTGGCTTCAGCCAGATGCTGCTCCAGCCAATGGATGTCGTAATCGCCGTTGGCGATATCCGGGTTGGAAACAAGGTCCCGGAAAAGCGGCAGCGTGGTCTTGATACCGTCCACGACAAATTCGTCGAGCACACGCCGCAGACGCATCATGCATTCCACGCGGGTTCGGCCATGAACGATGAGCTTGCCGATCAGGCTGTCGTAGTAGGGCGGGATCTTGTAGCCCGCATAGGCCCCTGAATCCACCCGCACGCCGAGGCCGCCCGGCGCATGGAAATGCGTGATCGTGCCGGGCGAGGGAACAAAGGTCCTCGGATCTTCGGCATTGATGCGGCATTCGATGGCATGGCCCTGAAACGTGACATCCTCCTGTCTCACCGAAAGCCCGCCGCCCGAGGCGACGCGAATCTGCTCGTGCACCAGATCGATGCCGGTGATTGCTTCAGTGATCGGATGCTCGACCTGCAGGCGCGTGTTCATTTCTATGAAAAAGAACTCGCCGTTTTCGTAGAGGAACTCGACTGTGCCGGCGCCGCGATACTGCATCTTCTTCATCGCATCCGCGCAGATCTGACCAATCTTCATGCGCTGTTCGACGTTGAGGGCCGGGGAGTTCGCCTCTTCCCAGACCTTCTGGTGACGACGCTGCAGCGAGCAGTCCCGTTCACCGAGATGAATCGCGTTGCCTTGGCCGTCGCCGACCACCTGAACTTCGATGTGGCGCGGCTTTTCGAGATATTTCTCCATGTAGACGGCGGGGTTCCCGAAAGCAGCGGCTGCTTCGGAGCGGGCCGTATTCAGGGCTTCATCAAGATCTGCTTCCGTCTTTGCGACCTTCATCCCCCGTCCGCCGCCGCCGGCAGTTGCCTTGATCAGCACTGGGAAGCCGATCTTGCGCGCTGTCGCGAGTGCGTTCTCCGGCGTTACCTCGCCGTCCGAGCCCGGTACGACCGGGATGCCAAGCTCTACCGCCGTCTGTTTGGCGGTGATCTTGTCACCCATCAGCCGTATGTGCTCCGCCGTCGGTCCGATGAACGTGATACCATGGGCTTCGAGGATGTCGGCGAACTTGGCGTTTTCCGACAGGAAGCCGTAGCCGGGATGCACAGCATCCGCGCCGGTGATCTCGCAAGCGGCAACAATCTGATGGATATTGAGGTAACTGTCGCGCGACGGAGGCGGACCGATGCAGACGCTTTCGTCTGCGAGCCGCACATGCATGGCGTCGGCATCCGCGGTGGAGTGGACGGCGACAGTTGCGATGCCCAGTTCCTTGCAGGCACGCAGCACGCGAAGGGCGATCTCGCCGCGGTTGGCTATGAGGATCTTCGAAATCATGGAACTGGGGCCTACTCGATAACGACGAGAGGCTGGCCATATTCGACGGGCTGGCTGTCGTTGACCAGGATGTCGGTGACCTTGCCTGCCCGTGGCGACGGGATCTGGTTCATGGTCTTCATCGCTTCGATGATGAGAATTGTCTGGCCTTCCTTCACCGTCGAGCCCACCTCCACGTAAGGCCGCGAGCCGGGAGCCGGGGCGAGGTAGACCGTGCCGACCATGGGAGCCGTAACTGCGTTCTTGTTGTCCTGGGCGGCCGGAGCCGGCGCAGCGGCGGGAGCGGCGACGGTGGCTGCAGGAGCAAAGGCAGGAGCTTGAGCAAGCGGAGCCTGGACGTATTGGGTTGCCGAGGCGCGAGATACCCTGATGCGCAAGTCCTCCTGTTCGACCTCGATTTCGGTGAGATCAGTATCGTTGAGGATATTCGCAAGGTCACGGATCAACCCCTTGTCGATCCCGTTTTTCTTCTCAGACATGGCAAACCCTATTTTTCTGGTTATCTTTTCAGGCGGTAACGGATTTCAGCGCGTGCAACGCAAGACCGTAGCTTGCAGCCCCGAAGCCGCAGATGATGCCTTTCACCGCAGGTGCAATCATCGAATGATGGCGGAATTCCTCCCGCGCGTGCACATTCGAAATGTGAAGTTCGACCACCGGTATGGATATGGCCTTTATCGCGTCATGCAACGCGATCGAAGTGTGAGTGTAAGCTCCGGCGTTGATGGCGACACCCACCGCCTTTTCCCCGGCTTCGTGGATCCAGTCGACCAGCATGCCTTCATGGTTGCTTTGTCGGAATTCGATCTCGAAGCCAAGCTGCCGGCCTGTTTCGACACATTCCTGCTCGACGTCCTTCAGGGTCTTGCCGCCGTAGATTCCCGGCTCCCGCTTCCCCAGCATGTTGAGGTTCGGCCCATTGAGGACGAAGATCGTCTTGCTCATCAGTGTCTATTGTTCCATCCAGAATGTCAGCGGACACCTATAGACCGCAGAGAGGTCAAGGAAAAGCCCCCGGCATGCCGAATGGGCCTGCGTCCACTGCTCCAGCGTCAGCAGCGCCCGGATCGGCCGGTCAGCAGGTCGCCTTGCCGCAGGATCGCACATTGGCGATTTTCTCCTGGATCACATCAAGTCCCACTGCGCCGAAGACAGCCTCGTCGCCGACAACATAGGTGGGGGTGCCCGTAATGCCGATTTCGGTAGCAAGCTGGTAGGTCTGGCGCACGATGTCGTCATTAGGGTTTTCGGCGATGGATTTGCGGATCGCCGCTTCATCGATCCCGAGGTCGACAGCAACAGCAATGGCCGTTGCCTCGGAGGCGTGGTCCTGGCTGCCGAGAAGAGCCCGGTGAAACTGCACGTATCGTTCCGGCGAAAGCAGGCGGACCGCATTGGCTACCCTGTGGGCGCCGAGAGAGTCCGGCCCGAGAATGGGGAATTCCTTGAGCACGAAACGAACATTCTTGTCATTCGCAAGAATGTCCTCCATGTCGGAAAGCGCCCGCTTGCAGTAACCGCAGTTGTAATCGAAGAACTCCACCACGGTGACGTCACCGTCAGGGTTACCCAGGACGACATCGGTCTCGGATGAAAATATCGCCTCCTTGTTGTCGGCGATGCCCTTCTTCGACTGGTCGAGACGTTGGTTCTGCTGCTTCGCCTCGAGGGCGTTCTGCACCTCGATCAGAACCTCCGGATTCTGCAACAGGTACTCGCGGATGAAATTGCCCATTTCCTGCTTCTGCTGGTCATCCAGCGCACGGGCCGGTTGGCCGACGGAAATCGCAAACGTCAACATTGCGCCGGCGGCAAACATCTTGAAGGGAAGGGACATTCATTTCCTCATCGGTTGTGCGGGCGAATCCACGCACCCTGAAACTGGTTTGCTCCGAAACTACGCCACAGCGCGCCGGGGCGGAACTACAAAATCGCTGGCGCGACCTCCATAGCCTTCACGATCGCTTAAGTTTCGAACAAGCGACCCGACTTCCGTTGGGTTAGCGCGGCGTCCGGCGCCGTGCCGGCAGAGTGTCGAAATCGGTTTCTCGCTGCGGTGGCGGATGC
>JAEYTV010000288.1 GCA_023433855.1 Pseudomonadota bacterium
TGGACGGCCGGGAGCGCTAAACCTAACAACAACGCGACGGTGACGCCAGCACGCTCTTCTACCTCGGGCCGGAACTAAGTTTCAGCACGGTATCGCGCCCGGAGTTGGAAGTGTTCTGGCGGCTGCACCACCGTTCAGGCGCATGGGGAACGCTCGGCGACATGTATGGCGGGTCCAACGCCAACATTATCGGCGTCCGATATAATTTCTGAAGCTTGACCTTATCGCGCCGCTATCGCCGCCGCTGCACCTGCCATCATGCCGGCTGAAACCCGGTTGGCCGCCTTCACGGCCCGCGGGCTCTTGAGCAATCGCCGCGCCTTGGACGCGAGCGTCATCCAGCAAAAGTCAACGATGGCAAGCACCACCAGCATGGCGACCAGCAATTCGAGCCAACCCGTCAGGGTTACGCCGGCGAGGTCGATGAGCGAGGGCAGAAGCGCCACGTAGAACATCATGATCTTAGGATTGCCGAGCGTCAGCGTCAGTCCCGCGATGAACAGCTTGAGCGCTGAGCGGCTTTCCGGTAGTTCGCCTTCGACGCTACCCGCCTCTGCGGTCCACATTTTCCAGGCCAGATAGAGGAGATAGGCGACGCCAATCCACTTTATCACCAGGAATACTGGCTGGAAGGTTTCGGCGATCGCCGCGAGGCCGGCAACCGCGCAGGAGAGCCAGATTGCCTCGCCGACCCACATGGCCAGCACGAAGGGCATGACGTCCTTGTATCCCTTCGACAGCACGCGTGAAACAAGTGCAGCGATGCTGGGACCGGGAGAACCGGCCGCAACAAGCAGTGTGGCGGCAAACACGAAGACGGATGTGAGTGTCACGGGTTCTCCTGGTAGATCCGTTAATCTCAGAACGGCAGCTTCATTCCCGGCGGAATGGGAAGGCGGCCGTCAGTTCCCTGGTCTTCTCGGCCGCGATCTGCTCGGCCCGGTCCTTTGCCGACTTGTGGGCGGCAACGATCAGGTCTTCGAGGATCTCGACGTCGGCTTCCTTGAACAGGGACGGATCGAGCTTGAGGCCCAGCATCTCGCCCTTGCCATTCATCCTGACGGTAACGAGACCACCGCCCGCCGTGCCTTCGACTTCGAGAGCGGCGATATCCGCCTGCATCTTCTCCATCTTGGCCTGCATTTCCTTGACTTTGCCCATCATTCCCATGATGTCGCGCATTGGAACTTCCTTTGTGCTGTGATGTATGGTCGGCTAAAGTTTCAGCCTGATTTCAAAACCGTTATAGTTCGATGTCATCCCCCGGAAGAATATCTCCCTCGGCGGATTCTGCGATTGCGGGGATAGCCGGTTCGTCCTTTTCATCCTCTTCCGTTACCCTGATCCGCACGTCGGTGATCTTTGCGCCGGGAAACTGCGACAGGATCGCCGCCACGTCCGCGTCGGCGCGGGCGTCGGTCTTACGCTGTTCGCGTGCCTGTTCCTCAGCCTGGGCGAGGGTGGGGGCACCCCGCTCGTTGGAAAGCGTCACCCACCAGGTAACGCCCGTCCATTCCCGCAGCTTTGACGTCAGGTCGTTGACGATCGACTTCGGGGCATCGGGTTCGAGGCTGATCTCCAGCCGACCGGGTTGGAGCTTCACCAGATGAACGGATTGACGGATGCGGGCTCGCAGGACCGGCTCCCGGTTCTTGGCGCAAAGGTCGCCGATATCTTCAAGCGAGCGCACGGGGACCTTTGGTTCTGGCTCGGCTTGCGCCGCCGGCCGCACCTGTGGCTGCTCCAGTGTCTCGGTTCGCGCCTCGGGCGCGGGAACCGTGCGCAGCATCGCCGTCGGCCCGCCAGCCGGCGCACGCGACGGGGACATTTCCGTGCCACGCGCGTTCACCGGCGACTGCTGCGCTGAAGATGGCCGGCTTCCGCCACCACCATTGCCAACCGGCACCGACACGCGCTGGCCGTCACCGTTCGAGAGATCCGCAAGTCGCCGCGCCGCATCCTCGGGGGAGGGCAGGTGGGCCGCATGCGTCAGCCGGATCAACACCATTTCCGCGGCTCCGGAAGGGCGGGAAGAACTCTCCGCCTCCGGAATACCCTTCAAAAGCATCTGCCACATGCGCGACAGCGTGCTGACGGAGACATTTTCGGCAAACTCCTGGCCCCGCGTCCGCTCCACTTCGCTCAACGAAGGATCGTTTGCTGCATCGGGAATATATTTGAAGCGGGTGACGAGATGGGTGAAATCGGCGAGGTCCGTCAGCACCACGACGGGATTGGCGCCCGCCTCGTATTGCGCAGTGAATTCGGAAAGCGCGGCGGTCACATCCCCGCGCACGATGTGCTCGAAAAGGTCTACGATCCGGGCACGGTCGGCAAGTCCCAGCATGCCCCGGACGGTTTCGGCCACGACCTGGCCGCCGCCATGGGCGATCGCCTGGTCGAGCAGCGACAGGCCGTCGCGCGCCGATCCTTCCGCCGCACGAGCGATCATCGACAGCGCCTCGGCTTCCGCCGAGATGCCCTCCTTCTCCAGGATCGTCGAGAACAGCCCGACCAGATCGGCGGCGCTGATGCGGCGCAAGTCGAAGCGCTGGCAGCGCGACAGCACAGTGATCGGCACCTTGCGGATCTCCGTGGTCGCGAAGATGAACTTTACATGCTCCGGCGGCTCCTCGAGAGTCTTCAACAGACCATTGAAGGCTTGGGTCGAGAGCATGTGCACTTCGTCGATGATATAGACCTTGTAGCGCGCCGAAACCGGCCGATAGCGCACCTGCTCGATGATCTCGCGAATATCGTCGATGCCGGTATGCGATGCGGCGTCCATTTCGATCACATCGACGTGGCGGCCTTCCATGATCGCCTGGCAATGCTCGCCGGGGATGCGGAGGTCGATGGTCGGCCTGTCGATCTCGGATGTCTTGTAGTTGAGTGCGCGGGCAAGGATGCGGGCGGTGGTGGTCTTGCCCACCCCCCGAACGCCGGTCAGCATGTAGGCTTGCGCGATGCGGCCCGTCTCGAACGCGTTGGTCAGCGTGCGGACCATCGGCTCCTGGCCGACCATCAGGTCGGAAAAATCCTTGGGGCGATATTTGCGGGCGAGTACCCGATAGCTGCCGCTCGATGCGGTGGCAACAGATGTGCCTGAAGAAGATGTGGGCCCGGTGTCGTTCATTCAGTCCTGCCAGCCTGCGCGGGCCGTTCCAGCCACTTGACCGGACCGGAAGCTGACCAAGATGCTAGAAAAGGGTGGGAGGCTGGCACGGCGACCCGTGCCGGGCTCGTTAGGGCTGCTTCCTTCCGGACCTGACCCGGTTGGCGAGTGGCTCGTCCACCACCAACCTCCCGCCGCACATATCGGCAATAACGCTTCCAAATGCAAGCCAAGCCTGTAAAAAACTGCTACAGATGATCGAAACACGGGAGGAAGGCTTGAGCAGATTCGAACTGGACGAGAGGCTCGCTCTCGATTCCGACCTCGTGACGGTGCTTGGATTATGCCAGCTCCGGCTGCTCAAGGATTGCCGTTGGCCTTGGCTGGTGCTTGTTCCCCAGCGGGCCGGGGCAACCGAGATTTTCGATCTCACCCCGCTCGACCAGGCGCTCCTGACATTCGAAACCAATACCGTTGCGGCGGCCCTGAAGGCCGTGACCGGTGCTACGAAGATCAATATCGGGGCACTTGGCAACATGGTTCGTCAACTGCATGTTCATGTGGTCGCCCGCAGTGAAGGTGATGCCAACTGGCCTGGGCCGGTCTGGGGTTTCGGCGTGTCAGAGCCGTACGAGGAACGACACAAGCAGGATTTCCTGACGAAACTCATTGAAGCTATTGGATCATGACGAAGACGCTTTTCGACACGGACTCACCACATACGGAGCCGAGCGAACTGACCGCCTTTTCCGGCAACAGGCTCGACCGCCAGGCAGAGTACAGGCAGGACCGATGCATCGAGCAGGCACTTGCCGTCGATGGCACTCATATTCTCGCCTTCACCGGAAGCCGGGTCATTCTCAAGCATGACGGTCAGATTCTCGATCCGCTGTTTTCCGCCTATGAACTTGCTGAACTGAATCCTGATTTCGACAACGCGGTCCTGCTCGGCTACCGCGACAACGGCGAGCCACGCATCGCGGTGCCGATCCTGTTTGCCGCCGATGACCTGTCCAGCCAGTACAAGCCGACCGAGGCGCGGGCGCTGTTTCGCGATTCCCTGATCGACGGAGAACTCCAGGGCGAGATCGCCCAGGCCGTCGCCCTCCTGAACTGGAATGCTGCCAACCGGTTTTGTGGCAAGTGCGGCGCACCGACCGAAACGAAGATCGGCGGGTACAAGCGGGTGTGCAGCCGATGCGGGCACCTGATGTTTCCGAGGACGGACCCGGTGGTCATCATGCTGACCATTGACGTGGAGGGAGACCGGTGCCTGCTTGGCCGCAGCCACCACTTCCAGGAGGGTATGTATTCGTGCCTTGCCGGGTTCGTTGAGCCGGGAGAGACGATCGAGAATGCGGTCCGCCGCGAAACCGTGGAGGAGTCCGGCATTCTCGTCGGGCGGGTGCGGTACCATGCCTCGCAGCCATGGCCCATGCCGCATTCGCTGATGATCGGCTGTTACGGCGAAGCGAAATCGATGGAGATAGAGATCGATCCCCAGGAGATGCAGGACGTACGCTGGTTCAGCCGGGCTGAGGCAGCCGCCATGCTGGATGCTGGCCCGGACAGCGCTTATTTCGCGCCCGTCCGAGGCGCCATCGCTCATCGTCTGCTGCGGGACTGGATCGAATGGAACGCTGCGCCGGCGAAGTGAGCCGCGAACCCGGCACACTGCATCGGGTTCGCCCCAAGTGGGTTGACCGACGGCTGGCGCCGAGCTTCTAGCCCTTCTGCAGCGCCCCGCGCATGGGATGGCCCTTGTATGTACCAAGGATGCGCACTTTCTCGGAGAAGAACCGCAGTTCTTCCAGCGCCCGGCGTACTGGCGGATCGTCCGGATGGCCCTCGATATCCGCATAGAACTGGGTTGCGACGAACTTGCCGCCCAGTTGGTAGCTTTCGAGCTTGGTCATGTTGATGCCGTGGGTGGCAAACCCGCCCATTGCCTTGTAGAGGGCTGCAGGGATGTTGCGGACGTTGAACACGAAGGTGGTGATGAGCACTTCGTCCGGTTCAATGCGCTGAGCCCATTTCTCGTCCCGCGACAGGACAACGAAGCGGGTCACATTGTTTTCCGTATCCTCGACATTCTCGGCAAGGATTTCGAGCTTGTAGAGGTCGGCCGCGAGTCGGGGTGCGAGAGCGGCCATGGATCGATCCGCCTTCTCCGCCACCATCTTGGCAGCGCCCGCCGTGTCACCTGCCACGACCGCTTTCCAGCCGTTCGAGCGAATGATCTTGCGGCACTGGCCAAGTGCGTGGATATGACTGTGAACGGTCCGGATCTCCTCTTTTTTGACCCCCGGCAACACCATCAGCTGGAAGCGGATCGGCATGAAATACTCGCCGACGATATGTAGCCTCGATTCGGGCAGCAGGTAATGAATGTCTGCGACACGTCCGGCGATCGTGTTCTCTATCGGGATCATCGCGAGGTCGGCATCGCCGTTTTCCAGCGCCTGGAAGGCGTCCTCAAACGTGGGGCAGGGCAGCGGCTCCATCGTCGGGAACATGTCGCGACACGCCATGTCCGAGTTGGCACCGAAGTCCCCCTGAAAGGCGATGCGGTTCGTCAGTACGTTCATGAAATCATCCGTTGCGAGCGCGCGCCGACAGGATCGCGCGCGCCTTTTCAAGGTCGGCGGGAGTATCGACACCGAGAGGAACCGAGTCAACGATCTCCACATCGATGCGCATGCCGGCTTCCAGCGCCCGCAACTGTTCGAGTGATTCGCGTTTCTCGAGCACGGACGGGCCGAGCGAAACAAACTTCTGGAGTGCTGTACGACGATAGGCATAAAGGCCGATGTGGTGGTAGAGCGGGCCGTTGCCGTGCGGCGCGGTGGCGCGCGTGAAATAAAGCGCCCTCAGGCGGCTCGGCGAAACGGGCGAGCCGACCACCTTCACCACGTTCGGATTGGTCTTTTCGTGCTCATCCGTGATCTCGACGGTCAGCGTGCCGATGTCGGCAAGCGGGTTTTCCTGCAGTGGGCGTAGCGAAGCCCGCACCGCCTCTGGCTCGATCGTCGGAAGGTCGCCCTGCACGTTGACGATGAAGTCCATCTTCCCGTCCGGATCGGCTTTCTGAACGGCTTCGAATATGCGGTCGGAGCCGGATTGGTGGTCGGTTCTCGTCATCACCGCATCGAAACCGGCGGCGGTGACGGCGTCGTGAATGTCCTGGTGATCGACAGCCACAATGATTCGCCCGATCTCGGCTTCCCTGGCCCGCCTGGCAACTTGGACGATCATGGGGAGCCCTGCAATATCCGCCAGCGGCTTTCCCGGCAGCCGCGTTGAGGCCATTCGGGCGGGTATCAACACCAGCGTCCGGTCGAAAGCCGAATTCTTCATCGGGTAACCTTCTCTTCCCGCCTGAGAAGTGTCAAAAAGTCTCACGAGCGGGCCGATTATCGTGTTGCAACAATGATGCAAAAGACATAGGTTCCGCGCAATTTCAAGATGGCCCCCCTGATGTCAGGCGGTTGCGAAGGAGCGGTTGCAGATGAACCCCTATGTAAACATGGCGGCAGGCGCCCTGCTTGCTACGGTCTTCGTCATGATGTCGGTGTCGATCGCGTCGGAAGGCATTTTCCATGCGCCGGCTCCTGAGAAGGAAGGTTTCGCCATCGTCGCCGCCGAGGAGCCGGCAGGCGGTGAAGGGGGCGGCGAAGCTGCTCCGGCCGCAGTTCCGGTCGCCCAGCTTCTTGCCAGCGCCGATGCCGCGGCAGGCGCTGCCGTGTTCAAGAAGTGTCAGAGCTGTCATTCGATCGAGAAGGGAGGGCCGAACAAGGTCGGTCCTGATCTCTGGAGTGTGGTTGACCGCCCGATCGCTTCCCATGAAGGCTTTGCATATTCGGCTGCCATGAAGGATTTTTCCAAAGGGGGCGCCGAGACTTGGACCTTCGAACACCTGAACCACTTCCTGGCCGCTCCGAAGGCCTACATCAAGGGGACTGCGATGGGCTTCGCGGGCCTGAAGAATGATACCGAGCGCGCCAATCTCCTCGCTTATCTGCGGGAGCAGGCAGATAGCCCGGTGGCACTTCCCGATCCCGCCGCAGCACCGGCAGAGCCCGCTGCCACGAACTGACCCGCAACTGCGGATCCGGCATATGAGAACGCCCGGCCATCGTGCCGGGCTTTTCTATTTATCGGTGGCGCCGGGTCCTCCTAACTGAGTAGCCAGGCCCAGAAGCTGACGGTTATCACGCCGAACGCCGTGGTTATGCTGATCACCGACGCCGCGAGACTGTGACCTGCTCGGAAACGTTGCGCGATCAGCCAGGCATTGATCCCGGTTGGCACCGAGGACGTAAGAACAAGAGCCGCCGCCCAGTCATCGGGAAGCCCGAGGAGATGGCTCATCGCGAAGACTGCCGCGGGCAAGAGGGCAAGCTTGAGGATAGCTGCAGCCCCGGAGAGCCCGAGATCACCGCGGATGGGATATCGTGTCAAGGCCATTCCGATCGAGAGCAGGGCGACAGGGCCCGCTGCTGCCGACAACTGGCTGACGACAGTTGACAGGGCGGGGTTCATGCTGAGGCCGATGAAGTTGAACGACAATCCAACAATGAGGGCTATGACGAGCGGATTTCGGGCGAGGTTGGATCCGACCTGGCCGAGGACGACCCGCAAGGCTCGCCTTTTCCCGCCATCCGCCTTTGCCGCGGCACCTTCCATCAGGATCGTGCCGGCCACCATCATGAGGGGCAGGTGGATGGCAAGGAGAATGGAGATCGCAACCAGCCCGTCCTCGCCTACGATGTAGGCGACCAGTGGCAGGCCGATGAAAACGTTGTTGGCGAAGGAGGCCGACATACCGGTGATCACGCCGATCTTTGCGTCGCGACGAAATATCCGCGTGGCGACGAGATGGCCGGTGGCCCAGGTAACCGCCACTCCCAGAAAATAGGCGGCCCAGAGACGGAACGGTGATGCTCCTTCGAAATGGGCATCCGCCAGCGTTCGGAAGATCAGCATGGGTACGGCGATCTTGAAGACGAACTCGCCCAATGCATCGCCGGTGTCTTCCGTCAGAATCTTCGTCTTCGCCAGGATCCAGCCGATCAGAATGAGGACGAAGACGGGAGCGACATTCACGAAGACGGAGGACACGAAGCGGGCTCTTTCAACAGACCGGAATTTGATGCGTGTTAAAGCATGTCCGTGTCTGCCACAAACGGGATCGCCGCCCCGCGACTCCAGAGAAAGCAAAAAAGACGGGCGGTGCCGTCTTCCCTGGTCCCGGTCAGGACATCGGAACCGCCGCCAGTTCATCCGTGGTCGCCCGCTCCGATGGCATTGGTTTAGCCGGTCTCCATGACAGGGACATGACGGAAGCGACATCTCACGTCACGACGTAAGCCTCCTGTTTTTGCTTCCAATCGCGACCGATCCGGAATACCGCTTTGCGCGTGTGAAACAAAGAATAGGACCGGACCGGATGCCGAAGTTCGACGTGCTGACCATTGGCAACGCCATCGTGGACATTCTCGCCCGCTGTGACGACCGTTTCCTCAGCGAGAATGGGATCATCAAAGGAGCGATGAACCTGATCGACGCCGAGCGTGCAGAACTTCTTTATTCCAAGATGGGACCCGCTGTGGAGGCGTCGGGAGGTTCTGCTGGCAATACGGCTGCGGGGATCGCCGGGTTTGGCGGCAAGGCCGCCTACTTCGGCAAGGTTGCCGCCGACCAACTGGGTCAGATCTTCCAGCATGACATACGAGCCCAGGGTGTGCATTACGAAACGAAACCGGAAGGCACGAATCCTCCGACAGCCCGTTCAATGATCTTCATCACGCCGGATGGCGAGCGGTCGATGAACACCTATCTGGGCGCCTGCGTCGATCTCGGTCCGGAACATGTCGAGGAGGATGTGGTTGCCGAGGCCAAGGTCACCTATTTCGAGGGTTACCTCTGGGACCCCCCGCGCGCCAAGGAGGCAATCCGCGACGCGGCCCGCATCGCTCATCAGCATGGGCGCGAGGTTTCGATGACACTGTCCGACCCGTTCTGCGTCGCCCGGTATCGCGACGAGTTTCTGGAACTGATGCGTTCGGGGACGGTCGACATTGTCTTCGCCAACCGGCAGGAGGCCCTGTCCCTCTACGAAACGGACGATTTCGAATTGGCTCTGAAGAAGATCGGCGAGGACTGCAAACTTGCGGCCGTGACGCTGAGCGAGGAAGGCGCGGTGGTCGTTCGCGGCGGTGAGCGGGTGGAAGTCCCCGCCTATCCGATCGAGGAACTTGTGGACACCACCGGGGCTGGCGATCTATTCGCTGCCGGCTTCCTCTTCGGATATACCCAGGGGCTTTCTCTCGAGCGTTGCGGCAAGCTTGGTTGCCTGGCGGCGGCCATGTGCATCCAGCAGATCGGTCCACGGCCCATGAATTCGCTGAAGGTTGCAGCCGCCACCGAGGGCCTTATTTGAACGCTTCTCCCGGATAGGCGCCCCAGATCTCGCCCTGGGCTACCCAGCCCTCGGCGTCTCCCGCCTCGGCATGGCACCAATCGCCATTGCACTCACTGATCTTGAATACAACGCCCGGTTCCAGCTTGGCGACGACGGGGGCGGTCGACTGGCGATCCTGTCGCATGTTGACGTATATGTCCTTGCCTTTGCCCCGCATCCATGGCGCGGCGACGGCGGTACGCTCTCCCGAGAGCAAGGCTTGGTTCACCCACCCTTCGGTGCCATCCGCATCGCGGACGCGTCGCCAGTTCTCATATTCCTGGATGATTTCCATGGGAGTGCCGGACTTCATGTACATCCACGACACCGCATAGTCGGTGCTCGGCCCGATTCGTATGTTTACTTTCTTCGACTTGAGGCTGACGAAGCGAGGCAATGGCAATCCGCTCGACCCCTTGGTCCCTTGAGCGTAAGCTGGTGCCAACGCGGCGATCGGTGCGAGGATACAAATAGCAAGAGCGGCGAGAGAGCAGAAAATGAAGCGGCGCATGGTTCTCGTTCCGGCTGAAAGGCCGCGGGCGTCCGGACCCTGCGAGGTTTTGTTTGTCTTCGCCGACCGGTCTGGTAGAAAGCGCCCTTGGGTGAACCGAATATCGCGCGACTTGGTTAAGGACCTCCTAAAAGGCGCCAGGCAGAGAACTCGATGACGGCCAAGAAAAAACCGAAGGTGTATATTACGCGTAAGCTGCCGGATGCGGTCGAGACCCGCATGCGCGAACTCTTCGACGCGGAGCTCAATATCGACGACACGCCGAGGATGCGGAGCGAGCTCGTGGCAGCGATGAAAACCGCCGACGTGCTGGTTCCAACGGTCACGGATCGTATCGACGAGGCCTTGATCGATGAAGCAGGGCCCCAGCTCAAGCTGATCGCCAGCTTTTCGAACGGCACCGATCACATTGATGTGGACGCAGCCGCAAGAAAGGGCATCACGGTTACCAACACCCCCAACGTACTGACCGAGGA
The DNA here is from genome assembly GCA_023433855.1 of Pseudomonadota bacterium. Classification (GTDB taxonomy): domain Bacteria; phylum Pseudomonadota; class Alphaproteobacteria; order Rhizobiales; family Rhizobiaceae; genus Neorhizobium. The sequence continues at coordinate 10,566 of JAEYTV010000288.1, forward strand.
TACCGCCGATATGACGATGGCGTTGATCCTCGCGGTCAATCGCCGACTGGCGGAAGGTGCGCGTATACTCACCGATCACCCGGGCGACTGGGCAGGCTGGAGCCCGACCTGGATGCTGGGCCGGCGCATCTGGGGCAAGCGCATTGGTATCGTCGGCATGGGGCGGATCGGCACGGCTGTTGCTCGTAGGTCCAAGGCCTTTGGCCTCTCAATCCACTATCATAATCGCAAGCGCGTCAATCCGGAAACGGAAGAAGAGCTGGAAGCCACCTATTGGGACAGCCTCGACCAGATGCTGGCACGGGTCGATATCGTCTCGGTGAATTGTCCGTCGACGCCGGCAACCTTCCATTTGCTTTCCGCCCGGCGGCTCGCGCTGATGCAGCCGACCTCGATCATCGTCAACACGGCTCGCGGGGATATCATCGATGAGGCGGCGATGATCCAGCTTCTGCGGGATGGCAAGATCGCCGGAGCGGGTCTCGATGTTTACCAGAACGAGCCGGCGGTCAATCCGAAGCTGGTCAAGCTCGCCAACCAGGGCCGGGTGGTGCTGTTGCCGCACATGGGTTCAGCGACGATCGAAGGCCGCATCGACATGGGGGACAAGGTGATTATCAACATCCGCACCTACTTCGATGGTCACCGGCCGCCCAATCGCGTGCTGCCGGGGCGAAACTGACGACGCGAGCCGCTTCTGCATTTCGATGGAGGTGATGCGGGTATAGCCCGGATGCGAATGCTCCGCCGTCTTTACGAAGCCCGGCCGCTCGAAGGCGCGATGGTTGCCGGTCAGTTCTATCCGCGTCTCGAGCCGCAATGCCGGCAGGCCATCTTGCCGGGCCACCTCTTCGGTTGCCGCGACCAGCCGTCGCCCGAGCCCTGTCCGCTGGTGGCGCGGCGCCACCGCCAGTTTGCTGAGATAGAGGAAAGAGGGCTCCGGCTTGCAGAAGACGCAGCCGACGAGCTCGTTCCCGTGGACGGCGAGAAGCGCGATTTCTCGTTGTGACCTCTCGGCAAGCGTGGCGGCTGTCAGCTGGCGGGCCGACGAAGGTGGATCTATGACGGCGTCCATATAGGCGAAGGCCGCGAGGATGAGGTCCAGCAGCTCCTGCCAGCGAGCGAATTCGCCGGTGACCCGGAAGATGTCTGTCATGCAGCCGTGGTCTGCGCCCGCTGGCGCTTGTATCTGATGATTTCGACGCGGGCGGAGAGAGAATCATAGAGCATCAGGCGACCGACCAGTGGCTCGCCCACGCCGGTAATCAACTTGATTGCCTCCATCGCCATCAGCGTGCCGATGACGCCCGTCAGCGCCCCCACGATGCCTGTTTCGGCACATGACGGCACCAGGCCCTCTGGCGGCTTTTCCGGAAAGAGGTCGCGATAGGTGGGGTTGGGCGCGCCGTCTGGAGCGATCTCATGCGGCTTGAGTACGGTCACCGATCCGTCGAACCGGCCAACGGCCCCCGTGACCAGCGGGATCTTGCCGAACTCAGCTGCATCGGCAGCCGCATAGCGGGTATCGAAGTTATCCGAGCCGTCGATCAGGATCTGGAAGCTCGAAAGATGCCGTGCTGCCCATTCGACCGTAAAGCGTTCCTCGAAGTCCACCACCCTCACATGCGGGTTGAGGCGGGCGATCGCGTCACGAGCGCTTCTTGTCTTCATCTCGCCGATGGTCCCGCTGTCATGGATGACCTGCCGCTGCAGGTTGGAGAGGGACACGTGGTCGTCGTCGATGATACCGAGCGTTCCTACTCCAGCGGCGGAGAGATACTGAAGGATCGGGGCGCCAAGTCCTCCGGCTCCGATTACGAGGACACGGGCATTCTTCATCTTCTGTTGGCCGCTGCCACCGATCTCCGGCAGCAGGATATGGCGGCGATAACGTTCGATCTCTTCCGGCGACAAGGTTTCCATAAAGGCACCATACCATCGGCGAGGGGATGTGTAACTCAGGATATGACGCTACCGTGAGACACGGTGAGGAACTGCGCGCGATCATCGAGCGCCGCAAACATGCCCCGATCCGTCCCTGTCATGAAGGCCTGCCCTCCAAGAGCATGGACGAGGTCGAAAAGTGCTGCTCGCCGCCCCTCGTCCAGATGTGCGGCAATCTCGTCCAATAACAGCAGGGGGGCATAACCCGTCATGTCGGCAGTGAGACGCGCATGGGCCAGGATGAGACCGATCAGCAATGCCTTCTGTTCGCCCGTGGAGCATCGTTGGGCTTCCATGTCTTTTTCCCTGTGCCGGACAAGCAGGTCCGCACGATGGGGACCCTCGAGTGTTCGCCCCGCTGCGGCATCGCGTCCGCGATTGGATCGAAGCATCTCAAGGTATTCTTCCTCCAGTTCGGCGGCGGGCCCGTTCATGCCATCGTCGAGGAAGCCCTCCAGGGACAGGAGAGGCGTGGGAAACGGCGCCTCGCGTGAACCTGCCGAAAGGGTTTTAAGAAGCCCCAGCATTTCCTGGCGGGCCGCGGCCATGGCAATGCCCAGTTCCGCCATCTGACTTTCGATGGCTGAAAGCCAGGCGGGGTCGAACCGGCCCTCCGACAGCAGCCGGTTGCGGCTTCGCATCGCCCGTTCGAAATCGCTGGCTCGCCGGCCGTGGGCGGGATCGAGCGACAGGACCAGCCGGTCCAGGAAGCGACGCCGTTCCGCGGACGCCCCGGTGAAGAGCCCGTCCATGGCCGGCGTCAGCCAGAGGACGTTCAGGTGGTCGGACAGTTCTTCGGTGGACTTCGCTGTCGTTCCGTTGATGCGGAGCTTGCGGGCAAGATTGGCACCTTCGGCTGTGTCGACCCCGGTGCCAATCGACACATCGCCATCCTTTCCGTCGATATCGGCGAATATCGCGAAGCCGCCGGGTGCGCCGACGCGACCAACGTCGGCAAGTACGGCGCGTCGCAGGCCACGGCCTGGGGAGAGAAACGAGACGGCCTCGAGAAGATTGGTCTTGCCTGCACCGTTCTCTCCCGTCAGCACGACGTGGCGTCCGTCGAGTGCCAATGCTGCTTCCGCATAATTGCGGAAATCGGTGAGTTTCAGCCGTCTAAGCGAGGTTTTTTGTGCCATCAGGAATCTACGTGTCTTCGAGGAGGAGCTAAGGGCTCGCGCAACGGAAGGCAAGCATTAGCATTGACCCTGGAGGCTCCAACAGCAAATGGATGAGCCGAATCGGAGGCACGCACCTGGTATGTCTCCGCGACGCTTCGCTGCCGCGGGGATTTCGGATGAATCGGGCTCTTCTAAAAGCAATGCTGAATTATGCATGCCTAAAAATCGGTGTGGTTGGCTAATGGCTCGTTAAAGCTCGGCGTCCCACATGATCCGGCCGGCGCTCTCGTTGCGCTAGCCCCATACTCATGCCCGGAGCCTCCATGACCGAACCCAATCATCGTGCCGATTTGAAGAGCCGCCTCGAATTTGCGGGTCTTGGCGAGGAGCAGCGCCAGCATCTCACAAAACTACGCCCTGTCATCAAGGAAGCTGTCGGAGGGGCGCTGGATGACTTCTACAGGAAGGTCAAAAACAATCCCCATACCTCCCAGTTCTTTTCTGACGAAAGCCATATAGCTCATGCGAAGAGCCGTCAGGCCGCCCATTGGGAGGCAATTGCCTCCGGCAGGTACGACGACGGATATGTGGATGCCGTTTCGGCAATCGGGCGCGTCCATGCGCGGCTTGGGGTTGAGCCACGTTGGTACATCGGCGGCTATGCCGTGGTCGTGGACGGGCTCGTGCG